>SKKI01000036.1 GCA_007121565.1 Phycisphaerae bacterium | reverse complement strand
TTGCTCATAGTGAGCGTCCGCCGTCGATGGGCAGTGTGTGGCCTGTAATGTAGTCATTGTCCAGCAGGAAAGCGACGCTTTTGGCGATGTCCTCCGGCTGTCCAAAGCGTCCGGCGGGGATGCGGGCAAGCTGCTTTTGCTCTTCTGTAGGTGTCATCGGCTCGGGCCAGGTGACAATGCCCGGGGCCACGGCGTTGACGGTGATGCCCGGGGCCAGCTCTTTGGCCAGCGCCTGGGTCAGGCCGACCAGTCCGGCTTTGGATGCACAATAGGCGGCGTACTCGGCCCAGGGCTTGGTCGCCGCGACATCGGCCAGGTTGATGATTTTGGCAAACGGCGCCGCGGCCGTGCGGCAATCCAGCCCATCGGCCTTGAGCAGCGCGACAAAGTGTCGGCTCGTCAGCATTGGAGCGGTCAGGTTGACCGCCAGCGTCCGGGAAATCGTTTCCGCGGTCATCTCGGCCAGCGGTTGCCGCTGGAAGAGTGCCGCCGAGTTGATCAGCACCCGCACCGTCCCGAAGGCCGCGGCCGTCTCAAAGAGCCGCTCGATATCGCCGGCACACGCCAAATCCGCCCGCACCGCCGCGGCCCGCCGGCCGGTCGCCTGGATTCGCTTAACAACCGCCTCGGCGGCTGACGTGTTGGCATGGCAGTGGCACACACAGTCCATCCCCCGCGCCGCAAGCCCCAGCGCAATCGCACCGCCCAAGCGTCCGGAGGCCCCCGTAATCACCGCTGTTTTACCGGTTATATCCATCCTGTTATCATACCAGATTCGCCGGCCCGGGCAACCGCCGCGACAGGGACTTTTTGGATAAAATCACAATCTTTTTGTCCTGTCGCTTTTCAAAACAGCCCCAAAACGCTACAATCCGGCTTTGAGCCGAACCCTTTGGACAACCGGAGAGACGCGATGAGTATTACTGTTGAGGAAATTTTTGAAACGGTCAATATGACCCTGCGGCAGCATTTTGACATCCGCACGGTTACGCTGGGCATCAACCTGAAGGACTGTATGGATCGCAACGTCGATCATTTCTGCGGCCGCATCGAGCAGCGGATTGTGGCGATGGGCAAGCGGCTCAACGCCGCAGCCGAGGCGATGGAGCAGAAATACGGCGTCCCGGTGATCAACCGGCGCATTGCCGTAACGCCGGTGTCCCTGCTGGCCGAACCGTTGCCGCGGACGATTGCCACAGCCGTGCGCATCGCTAAAACGCTGGACCGCGCCGCCGCCCAGGCGGAGATTGATTTCATCGGCGGCTTCGGCGCGCATGTGCAAAAGGGGCTGACCGGCGCCGATGAGAATCTGATGAACGCGCTGCCGCGGGCCCTGTCACAGACCCGGCGGGTGTGCGGCTTTTTCAATATGGGCACCACCGAGGCGGGGCTGAACATGACCGCCGTCGAACGGTTCGGCCACGTTCTCAAGGACCTGGCGGTGCGCAGCAAGACCGGCATCGGCTGCGCCAAGGTGGCGGTCTTTGCCAACGTGCCTGAGGACAATCCGTTCATGGCCGGGGCCCATCACGGCATCGGCGAGCCGGATTTTGCACTCAATGTCGGCATCTCCGGCCCCGGCGTGGTCAAAACCGTCGTCGAGCAGAATCCCGATTGCGACCTGACCGAGCTGTCCGAGGTCATCAAGCGCACGGTCTTCAAGATCACCCGTGCCGGCGAACTGATCGGGCGGGAAGTGGCCCAGATGCTTGGCGTGGAGTTTGGCATCGTCGATATTTCTTTGGCTGCTACGCCTGCGGCCGGCGATTCGGTTGCGGAGATCATTGAGGCGATGGGGGTTTCGCGGATGGGACGGCCCGGCAGCACCGCCGCGCTGGCGCTGCTGATCGACGCGGTCAAAAAAGGCGGGGCGATGGCTTCCGGTCATGTCGGCGGCCTCAGCGGTACGTTCATTCCCGTCAGCGAGGACGCCGGGATGATCCGCGCCGTCAAGGACGGGGCGCTGACGCTGGATAAGCTCGAGGCCCTGACCAGCGTCTGCTCGGTGGGGATGGATATGTTCGCCATCCCCGGTGCCACGCCGGCCGATGTCATCAGCGCGATCATCGCCGACGAGCTGGCCATCGGTATCGCCAACCACAAGACCACCAGCGTCCGCGTGATCCCCGTGCCCGGCAAACGCGCCGGCCAGATTGTCCACTTTGGCGGTCTGCTCGGCAGCGCGCCGGTTATGACGGTGGCCAAACAGTGCGCCGCGGCCTTCATCGCCCGCAAAGGGCGCATACCCGCACCTCTCAAGGCCCTGCGAAATTAAGACAACTCCGCAACCGGGGCCGATTTGCGACCTTTCAAATCACATTTTTCAGCGACTCAAAAATTGATGACGGCCTGAGCCTACCTCTTCAAGTGCCATATACCCGTTTTCGATACGGCCGTCCGCAACAGCGCCGTTGTGTATGACAACAGGGCTGGCTGCATTTTTGAGCGGCACAAAGACCTTTGCGCGGGTATTGACGGGCACATCAACGGTCATGTTGAACAGATCACAGCAGTTATTGAACGCAACATGGATCGAGCCTCGAATCGAGGGAACCGTCAGGGTTGCCCAGTCCAGCGCTGCCGGCTGGGGCTTGACCTGGAATCGTGCAAACGCCGGCTTCAGCGGGACAATGCCGAACATGCCGCGGGGAATAACATTGGCCGGTGCGGACGCCCACGCATGGGAATAACTCATATTGGGTTTTTGTGGTGGGTCCCAGGCTTCACAGACAATGGTGGCATTCAGGTTATACATCATATGGCCCCAACTGTTTCCGTCTCGAGCATTCATCAGGCTCAAGGCGGCCTGTCCGCGTCCGGCGCGATATAACCCGTCCAGCAAAAATTGCGAGCCGTACACACTGACCGCCATCCCACGACTGGCCGCGTAGGCGGCAGCCGGCTGAACCTTGTCCGCATCGACGGCCCCCAGCGCCAATGCAAACGCGCTGGCATGCAGAGCATGGTGCTCGGAGGCCTTGCCGTCCGTGAATCGACCTGTTTCGGGGTCATACAGATGGTCATTGATGGCGCGGCGAAGATTTTCCGCAAGCCGGCTGTACCGCCGCGCGTCCTCGGACTTGCCCACGACCTCTGCAATATGTCCCAGATACTCGATGGTTTTGTAGTTAAACGCGTTTATCACCGTGTTAATATCGGTAAACTCATAACCGTCGCGCTGTGACCGCGGCCAGTCCACCAGGTCTCGACCGTAAGGCCCCCATTGTCCCCCTTCGGCTTCGGCCTTTTCGACCAGGAAATCGTCGTTGATAAAGGTTTCCAGCGTCTTGGTCTTGAGGGTCGCATAGTGTCGCTGGAGCGAATCGGGATTGCCGGTATACAGATAATCATACCAGGCCATCATGACCGATTGCAGCTTGTATTCCGTCGGCCAGGTCGGTCGATAATACAGGTACTCAATGGAATACCGGGGCAGGGCAAATTCCCGGTCGACCGCATAATGTGAAAGCTGATTGATAATCGCGTCGCCCTCATAATTACGCCGCTCGCGTGTATGGGTATCGACATAGACGTCCAGCGAGGTCGCCTTGATGCTGTATTTGCAAAATTCCCACACATC
>SKKI01000101.1 GCA_007121565.1 Phycisphaerae bacterium | reverse complement strand
TCTGTCTTCTGATTCTCACCCGGAGGCATTATGACTGAAGGCTGCCGGGTCCAGACCGTCGGCCTCGGTGACGCGCAGCACCTCATCGATGCTTGTAATGCCGTTTTTGACCTTGGCCATGCCGTCTTCAAACAAGCTCGGCCAGCCGCTTTTGCGGAACGCCCGCCGCATATTGTTGACCGATGAGTCGGTGTTGATCATCTCGCGGAAGGCATCATCGACGATCAGCAGTTCATGGATGCCGCTGCGCCCGGCATAGCCGCTGTCGCGGCATTGATCACAGCCTTTGCCCTTGAGCAGCTCGTGCGGTTCGATTTTGCCCAGCTCCAGATACTTGCGCAAATTGTCCGGCGGGGTGAAAGGCTCTTTGCAGTTGCCGCACAGTCGCCGCACCAGCCGCTGGGCGAGAATGCCGTTCAGCGAGGCGGCGATCAGGTACGGCTCCAGGCCGATGTTGACCAGTCGCGAGACACTGCTGGGCGCGTCGTTGGTGTGCAGCGTGCTGAGCACCAGGTGGCCGGTCAGGGCCGCCTGCACGGCGATGCGCGCGGTTTCCGAGTCGCGGATTTCACCGATCATAATGATGTCTGGATCCTGCCGCAGCAGCGACCGCAGGGCCGCCGAAAACGTCAGGCCGGCTTTCTCGTTGACCTGCACCTGGTTGCAGAATTCCAGGTTGTACTCCACCGGGTCCTCGACGGTGGAGACGTTGAGGGTCTGGCTGTTCATCTGGGCCAGGGCCGAGTACAGGGTGGTGCTTTTGCCGCTGCCGGTCGGGCCGGTGACCAGAAGAATGCCGTGCGGACAGGCGATTTCTTCGGTGAACGCCTCCAGCAGACGCGGCTGCATGCCCATTTTGTCCAGGCCCAGCAAAATGCTCTTGCTGTCCAGCAGCCGTATGACGACCTTTTCGCCGTGGCTGGTCGGCAGCACCGAGACACGCAAATCCACGCCGCGTCCGCCCATGATGACGGCGATCTTGCCGTCCTGGGGCACACGCCGCTCGGCAATATCCAGGTTGGCCATAATCTTGAGCCGCGAGACAATCGCGGCGTGCATCTTGGCCGGCGCCTGCATCGAATCGAACAGAACGCCGTCAATGCGGTAGCGGATTTTGGTGTTCTTTTCTTTCGGTTCGATATGAATATCGCTGGCGCCTTCGTGCAGGGCATTGCTCAGGACGTAGTTGACAAACTTGATAACCGGCGACTCGCCGGCGCTCTTTTCGAGGTCTTCAATGTCGTCCTCGCTGTCCTGCACCAGCTCGATATCATCCAGGTCGCTGACAAACTCATCGACATTATAATCGAACTTGTTGTCGTCCAGCGCATCGCAGACCGTGTCGATATCCTCATCCAGGCAAACAACGATATCGACGGTCATGCCGACTTGCCGCTTGAGATCATCGATGGCGAAGACATTGGCCGGATTGGAGGTCCCGACGGTCAGGGTGTTGTCCTGAACGGCGATCGGCAGCAAACGGTTGGCCCGGATGTATTTGAGATCGAGCGCGCCAAAGGCCGTTTTGTCCACTTCGTCCGGCTCGATACGGCGAAAGGCATAGCCGTACAATTCGGCCTTGGCCGCCAGTATCTGCTCATGGCTGAGGTGGTAACCTTCCAGTAAGGTTTCGACCTTCTGGCCGCTTTTGCGCCGCTCGTCGCGAATCGCCTCGACCTGTTCGCCGGTCAGCAGCTCCTGCTTGGCCAGAATATCGACGACATCGCGAAACCGCGATCTGGCGGTGGTCAACTGCGGACTGTAGAGACTGCGCAGCCCCGGGGCCATCTCGTTCTGCTCATTGTCCAGCTCGGCCAGTACGGCGCCGCTGTCGGGCGGCGCGGCCGTGTTTTTTTTGTTGAATATACGCTTCATTCGTCCATCTTTAATAAAGTGCTGACCCCGTCGCGCTGCAGTCGCACGAAATCGGTGCCGATCTCGCTGACGGTCAGGCCGTTGATTTCATCACCGACATACAAAACCTTGTCATCAATCATACAGCACAGCCCGCGCGGTGTGGCGGTAATCGACCAGAGTTGCAGGTTCCGGGCCGCGCTGTGGACCTGGCTTTGCAGCCGCTGCTCGAGATCGCTGCGGTCGGATGCCATTTCGCGCCGGAAAGGATTTTTCAGAAGATCATCGACAGGCACCTGGCCGACGCCGGAAATCTGGCTGAAGCGATTGACCACCGAATGCACCTGGCTGTTGATCTGCTCCTGTTCGCCCCTGAACTGGGCAATCGCCGCTTCGATTTGTGCGTGATTATCCTCGCCGGCCGCCTCGACCGGCGCAGGGGTGGTGGTTCTGATCATAAACCAGACGCCCAATGCCCCGATGCCGAACATCAGAACCAGCAGCATCGTGCTCTGACGCAGCCGTTGGGTGTGCCCCGAGACCGTCAGGAAGTCCTGCTGCTGGCTGACCGGCGCGTCGGGATCACCTGTCTGGGCCGTGTCGTCGGCGGCGGGTATGTTTTGTCCCTCTTTGAGATAAGACAGCATAACTGTTCTCCTTTCGCATTACAGGGGAGATTGTTGGGTTCGTCTCAGGAATCCTGGAAAAAGATGCTCATCACAAATGCCGAGGCGGTCTGGCCTTCGATCTGGGATTTCTTGGTGAGCCTGAGCTCGCGGATATTGGTGATGCGGTCCAGCTTTTCCAGCTCCAGCAGAAATGCATAATAGGCGTTGAAATCGCCGTCCAGTTCCATTCGGATCGGCTGCTCGATATAGCCGTGATTCTTCAGGGTGTCCATCGTGCGAATGGTTTTGGGAGACAGGCCGTTCTGTTCGGCGATCAGGGTGACATTTTCAAGAACGGTATGAATTTCACTGCTGGGCGGCAGCTTGCTTTCAAACACGGCGATGGCCTCTTCGACCTTGAGAAGCTGCTCGCTCAGATCATCGGCGGTGGCGCTGACGCGATCAAGCTCGTCGAGCTTGGCACGTTTCTGTTCCATCGCTGTGCGTTCCTGTTCCAGGTGGGCGTTGGCCGGCTTGATCATATAGGCATAAGCCGAATAGGCCAGCCCGATGATCAGAACGAAAAAAAACAAATGTCGTGTTCCGCTTGTCATATCTGTCCATCCTTTCTTGGCGTAGACTTACAGCATACGTTCTTCGCGCGTGAGCCGAATCGTGTCGATATCGTCTTTGGTCAACTGGAGATTGGGCTTAAGCCTTGCGCGAAGGGTGAATTCTCGAAATTTAACCTCGTCGATGATCCGCTCTTTGGATTCGACCAGTTCGACGCGATCCAGCAGAATTGAGCTGTTCAGGCGGGCAATATAGGCCGCCACTTCAATATCGCTCGGCGCCAGACCCATCAGTTGCAGCGAGGTCTCGATCTGTCGCTGCGATGTTTCCGATCCGTCGCCGCTGTCGGTTCTGGCCTGATACTGGTTGGCCGGTCGGCTTGAGCGGCCGGCAGACGTGCGGCTGTTGAGCTCATTTTCTTTAAGCTCCAGATCCAGCAGCGACACACCGCCGGGCAGGTTGTTGGTCAGCGAGGCCAGAATGACGCTGCGCGGCGCCGTCTCGATCAGCTCGGAGGTCATCACCATCGTGTTGAGCATGGCCTGGCCTTTG
>SKKI01000112.1 GCA_007121565.1 Phycisphaerae bacterium | reverse complement strand
GGACGCGATTCGCCAGAGCCTGGAGGGTATCGAGCGCATCAGCACATTGATCGCGGCGATGCGAGACTTTTCACATCTGGATGAACGGCGCATGGCCAGGGCGGATTTGAATCGCATTATCCAAAGCACCTTGACGCTGCTGCGAAACGAGTTGAAATACACCGTTGAGATGAAAACGGAACTGGATCCGGCGCTGTCAGAGGTATATTGTTCAACCGATGAAATCAGCCAGGCGATGATTAATCTGCTGATCAATGCCGGCCACAGTATCAAAGACAAGATTGATAAGGGGCTGTATAAGCGCGGGCAGATTTGTGTGCGGACACGCCGCATTGACGATCAGGCGGAGATTTCAATCGCGGATAACGGCATGGGTATCCCCGAGGATATTCAGCCGCGTATCTTCGAGCGGTTCTTTACGACAAAACGCACCAACGCCCAGGTTCAGGGAACCGGCCAGGGATTGGCGATGGTCCAGTCGATCGTCCAGCAGCGGCATCACGGTCAGGTCACGTTTGAAACGCGGCTCGGCGAGGGCACGACGTTCCGGCTTCGCATCCCCATCGGCAGCCCATCCGACCGGGAGAGAGCCTGATGCGTATTCTGTTTGTCGATGATGACGTGGAAGTGCTCAATGGGATTCGGCGGATGCTGTTTGCCCGGCGTAATAGCTGGCAGATGCGGTTTTTGTCCGATCCGCGCGAGGCGCTGGACAGTTTGGGCCGGCAGCCGGCCGATCTGATCGTGTCCGACCTGCAAATGCCCGAGATAGACGGTGTTGAAGTGCTCCAGCAGGTACGCCAGCGCTGCCCCGAGACGATCCGCTATGTTTTGACCGGCGTGCTGGATCATCCCCGCCTGACCTGTGCACTGCGCTGCGCGCATCATTTGATTGCCAAACCCTGCCGCCCGGAGCAGTTGCAGGAAGACATCGAACGGGCCGAGCGGATTGTGCGGCGACTGGAAACGCTTAAACAGGCGGCCCTGCTGTCCGGTCTGGACAGTTTGCCGGTGATGCCGGAGGCACATCAGAAAGTGCTGAATATGCTCAACGCGACGACGGTCAGTCCCCGGCAGGTCGGCACGCTGGTCTGTGAGGATATGGGGATGGCCGCGCGGATGGTGCAGCTTGCCAACTCGCCGTATTTCGGACGCCCGGGGTACGTTCACGATCCGATCCAGGCGGTCGTGCTGATGGGTATCCGGGCCGTTGAGGCGATGGTCCTGACCGAAGGATTGTTTGCCGCCCTGGAGCCGGCATTGGTCCGGCGGTTCGGGATAGCTGCGCTTCAGCAGCACAGCCTTCGGGTGGGCATGCTGGCGCGAACGATATGCGCGGACTTGCAATTTGCCCCGGCGCAGATTGAGGCGGCCTCAACGGCAGGGATTCTGCACGACGCCGGCAAGCTCGTTTTCGCCTCGCAGATGCAGGCGTTATTTGAGCAGGCGTTGGATCTGTCGCGCACGGCGTTGCGGCCCCTGTGGCAAACCGAACAGCAAATCGCCGGCATCAATCACGCCGACCTGGCCGGCGCGATGCTTCAGTTGTGGGCGATGCCGGTCGGCATTATCGAAGCCGCCGCCTGTCATCATCGTCCCGCCGAGGCGATGCAGACGGCCCGGCAGCCCGACGCCGCGACGCTGGCCGATGTGATCTGCATAGCCGATGCGATTGACCATTGTCTGTGCAGCAGCGGCGCAGACGGCGCGACGCCTGAAATCGACGCGGAACGATTGCGTTTACTTGGCCTGGCCGAATCCTGTCAAGGTTGGACGCAGCGACATACACAAGTACTGGATAAGGAGCGCGAACATGCCGGACAACCTGTCTGAAACAATTCTTCTTCTGGATGACGACGCCGAACTGCTGGATGGCTTTCGCAGGCGCATCGGCACACGACATCATCTGTGTACCTTTACCGAGCCGGCCAAGGCGCTGGAGGCAGTCCGCCGCCGGGGCCCGTTTCCGGTCATTGTTTCCGATATGCGAATGCCGCAGATGGACGGGCTAACGTTTCTGCGACAGGTGCGTCGTCTATTTCCCGAGACAGTCTGTATTATTCTGACCGGCGCCGCCGAGCAGGGGCCGGCGGTGCAGGCGGTCAATGACGGCTATATCTTCCGCTTCCTGAAGAAACCCTGCTCTCAGGGCGATCTTTTGGGGTCCATCGAGGCGGCTATCCGGGAATATCGCTGTCGCTGCAATCGTAACGGGTTTCAGTATCGTCTTTGTCGCGCAACCGAAGGGGCCACGACTATTGAGGTCGAGGCCGGGACGCTGGCGGTCAGCGGCTATACCGGTAACGATTTTATAAATCATCCCCAGCGGTGGGACCAGATGGTATTGCCGCAGGACAGATCAAGCGTCGAGGCGTTCTATGCCGGCGCCTGGTCGGGCAAGCCGGTTGTTCCCATCGAATACCGAATCCGCCGCAAAGACGGCCAGGTGATCTGGGTGCGCAATACGCTGCTCAATCAGCAGGGGGGCGATCAGGTCTCTGTGCTGCGGCTGGACGGCCAGCTTCAGGATATCACCGAGCAGAAGGTTGTCGAAGAACGCCTTGCACAGGCCCATCGGCGATACGAAAAAATGGTTGCCAACGTCCCGGGACTGGTGTTCCAATGCAAAATGCTGAGCAATGGCGATTTTACGTTCACATTTGTCAGCCATTCGTCCCTGCGGCTGCTGGGCGTAACGGCCGAGCAGATATACGCCGACAGCGATGTGTTTTTTCAGGCGTTCACGGCCGACGACCGCTCGCGGTTTTTCAGCAAGCTGGCCGCCTCGGCCGAACGGCTAAGCCCGCTGCTCTGGCAGGGCTGTCACGAGGTCGGTACAACAGGACGCTGGTTTCAGGGAACCGCTCAGCCTGAGCGGGTCGCTGACGGCAGTGTGCTATGGGACGGCCTGTTGATGGATATCACCGAGCAGAAAGAAAGTGAGCGTCAAGCCGAGTTCCTCGCCCGGTTTCCCGAAGAAAATCCCAATCCCGTCCTGTGTATCAACCCGGAAGGGCGCATCATTTACGCCAATGATGCCAGTGGTCCGCTGTTAAGTCGATGGGATCGCGATTGCGGTCAAATACTGCCGCAGGATATGTATGAACAGGTTCTTCAGACAAATCAAAGCGGCGCGCCGCTGACGTGTGAACAGCGATGCGGCGATCATTATTACGCGATGGTCTTTGCGCCCGTGCACCGGACGGGCAATGTCAATCTTTATGCGCGCGATATTACAACGATTAAGACCGCCGAACGGGAATTGCGCAATACCAACCAGATACTCATCGACCATGACCGGCTCAAAAGCAAGTTTGTGTCGACCGTTACCCATGAACTGCGCACGCCGTTGTGTATTTTTCGAAACATTCTCTCCAATACGCTGGCCGGGGTACACGGCTCGATCAGCAAAGGGCTCAAGGACAACTTGAAAATGGCCCAGGAAGAAGTCGAGCGCCTCAGTCGAATCATTTCGGATTTTCTGGACATTTCAAAGATTGAGGCCGGTTCGCTCAAGTTGGATCTGAGCTGCTGTTCGCTCAATGCCTTAATCACCGAGACCTGTCGATCGCTGAAGCTGCTGGCGGCGGCCAAGAAAAT
>SKKI01000064.1 GCA_007121565.1 Phycisphaerae bacterium | reverse complement strand
CTGGATTTTGTTGAATAATTCCGAATTGCCAGGTTTGTTCAACGACAATAGCATTTCCCGTTAGCGACAGTTAAAAATACTGTACAGTTTGTATCTTTAATTGACGACGTAGAAGTTTTGAAAAACTGTCCATCGGATTATTATCGGAGCTTCTGAAATGCTAACAGATCAGCAGTATAAAAGGTTATTGTCGAAGAAACACAAGAAGCCGTATTTTTATCAGGTTGCTGACGCCGCCGGTGTCAGTGCCAAAACGGCCCGGAAGCATTTAAGCTATGCGGCGTATCTGCTGCACTTGTGCCGTACCGAAGCGCAGCTGCGCCGGTATAATACCATCAATCGATTTTGATTAAGGCATCCAGGCTCCCGCTGGAAAAAACGTTTGCCAACTTTGATTTCAAATCGTTCAAGCATAAATGTCTGTCATCACAGCGAATCTCCGATCGCGTCGGTGATATTGGTCAGCAGCTCCCACTCGGTCTTAATGTGCTCGGTCAGTTTCTCCCAGGCGGTTTCGTCTTTGTGCCGCCGGGCGATGCCTTTCTTGTGGAGCTGTTCATAAACAGCCAAAAGTCTTGAAACGCATTTATCCGTGGTAAACTGCTCGGCGGTTTTTCGAGCCTGCATCCCGAATTGTTTTTTTGTATCGGACGCCGCGCTGAAAAACCGCGCCAGCGCATCGGCAAACGCGGCGCTGTCTTCACGGCTCAGCAAATACCCGTTGACGCCATCTGTGACCACCTCCCGCACGCCGGGAGCATCCAGCGCCACCACCGGCACGCCGCAGGCCATCGCCTCGGCCACGACCAATCCCTGCGTCTCGCTTTTCGATGAAAACGCAAAGACATCCATCGCATGATAGGCGTCGGAGAGCTTTCGGCCCTTGCGTTTGCCGGCAAAATGCACGCGGTCCTGCAGGCCCTTTCGAGTGAAAAATTCGTTCATGGGTTTCTGTGACGGGCCGTAGCCCACGACCACAAAATGAGCACGGGGTTCTTTTAACAGAAAAGCCGCTACGGCCTCGGACAGAAAGTCAAGATTTTTCTCGGGCGCCAGCCGTCCGAGATGACCAACCACCCAGGCATCCGGCAAAATGTCAAACTCCTGCCGGAGTGCCTGGCCGCTGCCGGCGGCAAACTGTTTGATGTCAATGCCGGTCGGGATCACCTCGATGGGCGTTTGGACCCCGCGCCTGCGGATAATCTCGGCAATACTGTCGCTGGGGGCAATCACCATGTCGGCCATATTGCTGTAACCGGTGGATAAGTTGACCACGAACTCTTTTAATTTTTCCGACCCGACGGGCACATAATGCGTGTACTGCTCATACATCGTGTGCTGGGTGTAGACCAGCGGCAGGTCGAACTTTTTGGCGACACGAACCGCGGTGCTTCCGATTAGATACGGATGGTGGCAGTGCACAATATCCGGCTTGAAATCCTCCAGCCGATTATGCAGCGCGCTGTGAATCGGCACAATCACCGAAAAATCGCCCCCGGTGAAATGCTGGATGGCCGGCAGGCGGATCACGTCCGGTTCATCGTCGGGCGCCTCGTCGTACTCGGGGGCCACGACGACGACGTGATGGCCGCGCTGTCTCAGGTCGTCCGTGAATGCCGCCACAGACGTAGCCACGCCGCCGACATACGGCAAGTAGGTATTGGTCATCATCAAAATATTCATCGCTGTGCCACTCGTGAAAATTCCATTTTATCTTGACCTTCTTGTACTGACACCGGATCTTCGTTTGGCAGTTGAATGACAATCTCCGGGCTTTGCCTGTGCCAGTGTCCATCCCATTTAACAGTAACTCGCTTGGCGCCGGTCTTTAGCTTCAGATGGACCGGCCCCCACTCGGTTGCAACGGGGCCGACTTCGATTGTGCTGTCTTGTTTAAGCCAGCGTTCAGAGACGCCGGCGCACAGGACGAGTTTGCCGTCCCGCTGCATCACAAAGCTGTCGAGCATCATCAAAATCCATTCCGCCGAGGCCCAGACATGCTGGCCGTCGCCCATGCAGCCCAGTCCGGTGCGCGGGTTGATCGCTTCGGGCCATTGGCCGGTCGGCGAGGCAAGCTCGGCGATGCGCTCGATTAAACCGGCAAATTTGGGGTTGCCCAGGCGCATCGCCACCTGCGCCAGGTGCAGCGTCAAATACGGATTGATGCCCGAGTGCGTGATATCATGAAAAAACGCGTTGTCCACCAGGCAATTGTCCAGCAGATACGCCGCGGTATCGGCAACCCGGTCGCTGTCGGCTGAGAAGAGATTCAGCGGGTAGGAGGCCGCCAGTGAGCCGATGGCCGCCGAATCCAGCCGGCGATGCGGCGAGATCGGCATGGCCGGGCGATGCAGCCGCCGTTGGCAGTGCCGCAGGCTTTTGGCGATGGCCTCGAGCAAGTCATCGGCCTGCACACGAAACGCGCGCGAGAGGGTTTCGTATGCTGTACCCTCGAGCAGCTCTGCGGCGGCCTTGAGCCCCGCTACCGACCAGAAGTCATCCCAATAGTAAAAGTCGTTGGGCCCGAAGTGCTCGGCACTGAATCCGGCCGGAAGCAGACCGGACGTGGGCGTTTCAGGCTCGGCCGGTGTACATTTTCGGGTGATCCATTTGGCCCCCTGAACGACCGGCCGCAGCCACGAGTCCTTGATTTTTGTATTCGACAGGCGGCAGTACTGACCGATCGCCCATAACACCTGGCCGTTGGAATCCCACTCGCCCTGCTGGGAATGAAAATAGCCCAGCGCCGTCTGTTTCGGGAAAAACTTGTCAATCAGCTTTTCACAGCGCCCAAACATCCCCATCCGCAGCAAGGCATACACAATAATCGCCGCATCCCGAAACCAGAAACGTTTGTAGGTAAACGGTCCCGGATACACCTCATCGGGACAATGCAGCACCACCGACCGAACCGCAGCATCAAAGAGATACTGATAATTTTTGTAGGGCAATGTTAACGCGCAATGCCCTTTTAATACATCGGGCCAAACGCCACTGTCATCATCAAACGTGATATCGCCTAATGAGGGCACCGGACGTTTTTTCGGGCCCAGCGGTATTGCGGCCCGGATCGTTCGTGTCTGGTCAGGCTCGAGGCGGAACATTGCCGCTGCGGTGGCCATACCGACGTTGCAGGTCAGCTTCGTTTTTTCCACGGCCGCCGTCCGCCAGGTAAACGCCACATCGCCTTTATTGTAATCAGACATCACCTGCCGGTTCGGACGGTCGCTTAACAGAACGGTCTCTTTGCCATTAACGTCCCATCGGTTTTGGTCTTTGTGAAACTCCAGCTTGTGCAGAAAGCTGATGCCCTCGGGGTTATACGGCCGCAGCGAGATGATCAGCCAGGCCGGTCGGCGGCTCCTGGCGGTCAGGTCCAGACAACAGAACATCCCGCCTGCGGCCTGTCGGCACTGGACGGTGTTGACAAGCCGGTGATTATCGCTCTGCGATTCGGTAATAATCGACAGGTTCTTGTCCATTGCCAATCGCTGCCGCACGTCGCGGCTCGGGTGCGCCGGTGAGAGCAGCTCGCCCTGATCCGAGAGCATCCACGCATCAATGGACCAACCGTCCCAGAACGGCATCACCACCCCATCGGG
>SKKI01000284.1 GCA_007121565.1 Phycisphaerae bacterium | reverse complement strand
TGAGCCCGGCGATTTGCGGACTGTTTCTGCGCAGCAGCGAGAAAAAACGCAACATTCTGTTTCGGGCCTTTGACCGTGTGATGCGCGGCACCACCAACAAATACACCGCGATCGTTCAGGTGCTGGTGCGCAAAAGCGCAATCGTGATTTTGGTGTTTGTCATACTCACAACAGTGGCGGTGATGACGTTCGGCAGCTTACCGACCGGGTTTTTGCCCGACGAGGACGAAGGCAGTATTTTTATCGCGGTGCGGCTGCCCGAAGGGGCGACGCTTCGCCGCACCGAAGAGGTGATGGATCGCATCGACCAGATTTTAATGGACACGCCCGGGGTTCAGGAGTTTGTCACGGTAGGCGGATTTTCACTGCTGGACGGCGGTATTATGCCCAACGGAGCGGTGTGTTTTGTCAACCTCGACCCGTGGTCGGCGCGGCAGGAGCGCGAGATGCACGTCAGCATGATTGCCCGGCGTTTGATGATGGAGCTGTTTACGATCCCCGACGCGCTGGCGCTGGCCCTGCAGCCGCCGCCGATTATGGGGCTGGGCATGGCCGGCGGCTTTGAGGTGCGCATTCAGGATCGCGGCGGCGCGGGGCTGGAAGCCCTGGCCCAGGTCGGCGAGAACTTTATTTTCAGCGCCAGCGATGATCCGGTCATCACGCGGCTGAACAACACATTTCGCGTCTCGGTGCCGCAGGTGTATGTCGATGTGGACCGGACCAAGGCCCAGACGCTTGATGTGCCGCTGGCGACGGTCTTCAATACGATGCAGACCTACCTGGGCAGTACGTATGTCAACGACTTTAATCTGTTCGGCCGGACGTTTCGGGTGATCGCTCAAGCCGAGCCGGAGTTTCGCGCCGCCGCCGAGGATGTCGGTCGGCTGGAGGTACGCAACCGGACGGGACAGATGCTGCCGATCCGTACGCTGGCCACCGTCGAAGATATTGCCGGGCCGCAGTCGGTGACCCATTACAACCTCTATCCATCGACAACCATTACCGGCGTGGCCCGCCCCGGCTACAGTTCCGGCCAGGCCATTGAGCGGGTGGCCGAGCTGCTGGATGAGACACTGCCGCCGGGGATGGGCTATGAGTGGTCGGGCGTGAGCTTGCAGGAAATCGAGGCCGGCCAGCAGACTGTCTTTTTGTTTGTGCTGGCGGGGGTGTTTGCATATCTGTTTCTGGCGGCTCAATATGAAAGCTGGTCGATCCCGTTTGCGGTGATTCTGTCGGTGCCGCTGGGACTGTTGGGCTCGGCCGGGCTGACGTGGCTGTTGATGAAGGACAATAATATTTACACCCAGATCGGTATTGTGCTGCTGATCGGCATTGTGACCAAGACGGCGATTTTGCTCATTGAGTTTGCCAAGCAGCATCATGAACAGGGCCATTCGGTCTACGATTCGGCCATCGCGGCGGCCAAGCTGCGCTTTCGTCCGATCTTGATGACGGCTTTGACGTTCGTGTTCGGCACGTTTCCGCTGGTCATCGCCACCGGCGCCGGCGCCGCGGCCAGACAATCACTGGGCGCCTCGGTGTTCGGCGGGATGCTGGTCGCCACGATTTTAGGCGTCTTCATGATTCCGGTCTTCTACGTCGTCGTCCAGCGCACCAAAGAGAGCGCCGTCGAGCTCGAGCACAAGATCGAAGACGCCGCTCGCCACTGGCCGGAGTAAAAGAAAGTCAGAGGCCAGGCGTCAGACTGTCGGCGGTTGATATTTGCTGGTGACGTAGACGGCCTGGGATGCGGTGAAATTGGGCGCGAAGCGCACCGGCCAGATGGAGGTTTTGCCCAGCGGGATGCGTTTTTCGACCTTGATGTCCAGCTCGGCGCAGAAGCGGTCAAAATCCCTGAGCGACAGCACGTGAATGTTCGGCGTGTTGTACCACCGAAACGGCAGTTGTTTGGTCTGCGGTGCCCGTCCGGCCAGCAGCAGCTGGAGGCGGCACGACCAGTGCGCAAAGTTGGGAAAACTGACCACCACCTTGCGGGCGACGCGGTGCAGCTCGCGCAGCACGTCCTGCGGATTGCGCAGCGTCTGGATGGTCTGGGACAGGATCGCATAGTCAAAGGCGTCGTTGGGATACATCTCCAGGCCGCGTTCAATGTCGCGATGGATGACCGACAGGCCGCGCTGCGTGCAATGAATCACCAGATCTTCATCGATTTCAACGCCTTCGCCGATGATGTTCTTATCCTCGGTCAGCCGAACCAGCAGCTCCCCGTCGCCGCAGCCCAAATCCAGCACCCGGCTGTCCTTTTCGACCAGCGCATCGATCAGTTCGTAGTCCACGCGGGCGCGTTTGGCCCGCTCGATTGTTTTTAATTTGTTCGGGCCGGCTTTGCGTTCGGGCACCACGCGGCGCCCGGTGCGGATGCGCTGCAGCGTGCTGTTGAGAAAGCCGCCGATCAGCGCGCCGAGCCTTTCGGCTTCGAGCAGAAAGGCGTCGTGGCCGTAGGACGATTCGATGTTGCAGTAGGTCACATCCTTGCCCTCGGCGGCCAGCGCTTCGACAATCTCCTCGGACTGCTCGGGGGTAAACAGCCAGTCGCTGGTGAAGCTGCCGATCAGAAACCGGCAGTTGGAATTGGCAAAGGCCAGGCGCAAGGTCCCATAATCCTGCATTAAATCGAAATAATCCATCGCCTTGGTGATATACAGATAGCTGTTGGCATCAAACCGCTCGATGAAGGTCTGGCCCTGGTAGTCCAGGTAGGTCTCGACGGCAAATTCCGATTTAAAATCGTACTGGTACTCCTTGGCGGTGCGAAGCTGCCGGCCGAACTTGCTGCGCATCGACGCCTCGGACAGATAGGTAATGTGTCCGATCATCCGGGCAATCGCCAGTCCCTGGTTGGGGGCATCATGGCCGTGGTACTGTCCGTTTCTGAAATGGGGATCGTTGAGGATGGCGTTGCGCCCCACGGCGTCGAAGGCAATGGACTGGGTATTGAGCCGGGTGGTCGCGGCGATACACAATGCCGAATCGAGGACCTCCGGATAGGCGACCGCCCACTGGAGCACCTGCATCCCGCCCATCGAACCGCCGATCACTGCCAGCAGGCGCTCGATGCCCAGCGTCTCAAGGAGGCGTTTCTGGACGTTGACCATATCCTCAATCGTAATAATCGGAAATTCCAGGCCGTAGGGCTTGCCGGCGGCCGGGTTGATTTGCGACGGACCGGTCGTGCCGCTGCAGCCGCCCAGGACATTGCAGCAGAGTATATAATACCGGTTTGTGTCGACGGGCTTGCCGGGCCCGACCATAATGTCCCACCAGCCGGGCTTGCGGTCCTCGGGGCTGTTGTACCCGGCCACATGGGCATCGCCGCTGAGCGCGTGGCAGATCAGGATGACATTGTCCTTTTCCGGCGACAGCTCGCCGTAGGTCTCGTAGGCCACATCAATCGGGCCCAGTCGCTTGCCGCAGCGCAGCTCCAGCGGCGCATCGGCTTCGACAACACGGATGTGCTGCGTCTGAACGAGCCCGACAGAGTTTTTCAGTTCTTTATCCATAGCCGGCCATTATAACCGGATGTTTAGAGTATTCAATGCCCTTTGGCTTGCCGTAATTGGGCGCAACAGGTTGTGTGGTTAGCTCTC
>SKKI01000152.1 GCA_007121565.1 Phycisphaerae bacterium | reverse complement strand
CTGCGCATGATCCTGGGCACAGAGACACCGGATACCGGCCGCCTGACCCTTGCCGGAGACCTGAAAGTCGGGTATCTGCCGCAGGAACCGGTCTTTGACGGACAAAAAACCGTGCTTGAGGAAATGCATGACGGGATGGCCGAAGTATTGCAGATGCTGCATCGCATCGAGCATCTGGCCGCGTCCATGGAACAGGCCGATAAGGCCGACTTGCCCGCCGTGATGAAGGAGTATGATCGTTTGTGTCATACATTTGAGGTCACCGGCGGCTACGGCTTCGAGGCGCGTATCAAAAGCACGCTGGCAGGGCTGGGCTTTGACGCCTCGCTTTACGACACCCCCACCTCGGCCCTGAGCGGCGGCCAGATCTCACGGCTCGGACTGGCCAAAGTACTGGTCCGAAACACCAACTGCCTGCTGCTCGATGAGCCGACCAATCATCTGGATTTACAGGCGACCGCCTGGCTGGAGAGCTTTCTGCGGGCCTACCGGGGGGCGGTGATCCTGATCAGTCATGACCGGTATTTGCTGGATCGGGTTGCCGAGAAAATCGTGGAAATCGAGCACAAGGCCGCACGGGTGTGGAAGGGCAATTATTCCCGGTTTGTCGCCGCCAAAGAAGCGGTAAGTACAGCTCAGGAAAGAGAATACACCAAACGCGCCGAGATGGTCGCCCATACGCTGGATTTTATCGCCCGCAACAAAGACCAGGAAGGCATGCGCAAAACCGCCCGGGGACGCAAGACGCGGCTTAATCGCCTGCTCAAGGAAAATCCCGATTTTCTTCAGAAAACCGCACACAAAAAAACGATACGGTTTTCGTTTTCAAAATCACAGGCCAAAAGCGATCTTGTGTTGCGCGTTGAGGGCCTCGGCAAACGATTTGACGACCTGGTTTTGTTTGAGAATCTCTCCTTTGAACTGGGCGTCGGACAGCGTTTGGCTATTACCGGACCCAACGGGACCGGAAAAACTACTTTATTAAAGCTCCTGCTGGGACAACTGGCTCCGGAGGATGGCAGTATTCGGCTTGGCAATGCTATTGAGGTGGGTTATCTGGATCAGCACGCCCTGTCGCTGAATGTGGAAAACTCGGTGCTGGAGGAGGCCCGAACCGCCCGGCCCGAGCTGCTGCCGGAGGCGATTCGCAGCCGCTTGGGGGCTTTTTTGTTTTGCGGCGATGATGTTTTCAAGCGTGTCGGCGACCTGAGCGGCGGCCAGCAAAACCGCCTGATGCTCTGCAAACTGGTACTCAAAGAGCCGGATTTACTGATTCTGGACGAGCCGACCAATCATCTGGATATCGACAGTCGCGAACTACTGGAACACGCTCTTGACGATTTCAACGGAACCCTTATCACGGTCAGCCATGACCGCTATTTTCTGGACCGCATTGCCGAGACACTGCTGGTGATGGGCGTGGATCAGAGGGGGGACAAAAAGACGGGGGCCTTTGAATGGGTCCCGACGGTATTTCCTGAAAGTGATGGTATATACAGCACTTACAGCCAGATTGTCGAACGGCGAAAGGCCGATGATAAGACAAAGCGCACGCCGACCAAACCGTCAACCGCCCCCAAACAGCCTCGCGCCGCGGCGCCGCGGCATCTTAAAGCATTCAATAAATACAGCTTAGAGCAGATCGAGAGCACCATCGCCAACCTCGAGGACGAAAAAGAACGGCTTAACGCCCGATTCGGCGAGGCGGCCGTCTATCAGAACCCCGAACGGCTGGCTGTTTTAAACAGCCGGCGCACGAAGATTGAAAAAGATATAGCGCTGTGGTATGAGGCCTGGGAATATCGATTAGAGAAAACCGAATAAAAGCTGAACTGGATAACGAATTGTATATTTCAGGGCCGTCAGCTCCGTTTGAGGTGTTAAGTTTCTTGTGGAAAAGTTGTTAATTGTTGTGTGAGAAGTGTTGCCTGTTCTGTGGCGAACCGGGCTTTTCAGTACTGTTATTAAGGAACTCACAGCGCATCGATACCTCCCCGCACAGCCGTCCTCACAGCTTATCCACAGTGCGGCAGCGGCCGCTTTTGACATAACTGCCTGCAATAAAAGACATTGCAATTGGCCCGACGGGACGTTTAACAAATTCACGGCCCATATGACAAAGACTGTTAATTCTTTTGTCTTTATTCTAATAATCATCAAACGGCCAAGATGGCCGTGCTACAAGCACAAATTCCTGTGCGATAAATTATGCGCCACAACAGTGAAAATTCTCTTTTCAAAGCATTTCAGGTCGGGTAAAATAACGGGCTAAAACCGATTTTGAGTAACGTCTAATTTAACCACGAGGGAATCTATGAAAGTCAAATTCAATCGAGCGGCGTTACAGGACGCGTTGAGTCTTGTATCCAGCATCGTTCCCAGCCGAACGCCTAAGCCGATTCTTCAGTGCTTGCGAATCACGACCGAAGACGCGGCGGTGCGCATCAGCGCGACCGATCTGGAAGCCGGGATCACCCAACTGGTCAAGCAGGTGGACATCGAACAGCCCGGCGATATTGTGGTCCCGGCTGATAAGCTCAACTCGATTGTACGTGAGAGTTTTGACGAGGTGATCGAGCTTCAGGCGGCCGAATCGTCGGTGCACCTGATCGGTTCGGACAGCCGGTTTACGATTTACGCCCACGATCCCGATCAGTATCCGGTCGTTCCGGGCTTTGAAGGGCAGGCTGAGCTGGAGGTTAAGCTGGACAAGCTTCAGGAAGGCATCGAGCTGACCGTCTTTGCCGCGGCCAAGGAGAGCACCCGCTATGCGCTGAACGGTATTCTCTGGGAGGTGCAGGGCAAAAAGTTGGCGCTGGTCGCCACCGACGGGCGTCGGCTGTCCAAGGCGGTCATCGGCCTGGAAAAGGTCGATGCGGTGCCCGAGGGGCGCATTATTGTGCCGGCCAAGACGATGTCGATTCTGGATAAGATCCCGGCCCGCAGCGATGCCTCGGCGGGAATCCGGTTTATGGACAACCAAATTGCCGTTATCTGCGGCGACGTGGTGGTCAGCTCCAATCTTCTGGAGGGCAACTTTCCTCGCTATGAAGATATCATTCCGACAGACTATCAGAAAAAGGTTTCGCTGCCGACCGCACCGACGCTCAGTGCTGTGCGGCGTGCGGCCCTGCTGGCGACCGAGGACAGCAAGGGCATCAAGCTGAGCCTGGACAAGCATACCCTGGTGTTTACGAGTCGGGCGCCGGAGACCGGCGACGCCCAGATCGATATGGCGGTCGAATACGAAGGCGAGCCGATCGAAATCGGGTTTAACCCGCAGTTCATGGCCGATGCGCTGCGTGTTTTGAAAGTCAATGACTTTGAGCTGCACCTGGGGCAATCGGATCGGCCGGGGTTGATCAAAAGCGGCTCGGATTTCCTGTACCTGATTATGCCTGTAAATCTATAAGCAACCTCTAAAAATTAAATAGTGCACGGCCAAGATGGCCGTACGACACGAATTTCACGGGCAAGATGCCCGTGCCACGAATTAATTATGAGAGGTTGCCTCTAAGTGAAACCGCGCCTTAAGACAACCTCGGCGTTTGGATGTTTCTGTTTTCAGCGTATGCCCGATGAGCGACACGTTAAAAGAAGACAAGCTGCT
>SKKI01000147.1 GCA_007121565.1 Phycisphaerae bacterium | reverse complement strand
GTGGTGCTCTTTCCGCAACCGGTCGGCCCGGTCACCAGAATCATCCCGTCGTGGCTTTCGGCGATCTTTTCGACCACCGGCGGCACGTGCAGCGATGCAAACGGCGGAATCGCGCCGCTGATATGCCGTGCGGACATGCTGACAAAGCCGCGCTGGCGAAACGCGTTGATACGAAACCGGTCCGTTTTTCCCACCTGGTAGGCAAAGTCCAATGCGCCGTGCTCCATGAAAAACTGCTTTTGTCCCGGACTCATGATCTCAAAAACAAGCTCTTCGATCCGCTGCTCGGTCAAGGGCTCGCCGGTGGTACTTTTGAGCTTGCTGTGGACACGCAGCTTGGGGGGCATGCCAACCTTCAGATGCAGGTCACTGGCGTTGGCCTTCATCGCGGCGCGAAACCATTTTTCAATTTCCGGCGTCTTGCCGGTGTGAACCTGTGAGCCAAGCGGTTGATCTTCCATACAATCTTCTCCTGAAAGAGACAGCATTTAAATAATAGATATATTGGTATTGTATAGCAAAAAATCGACGAATCAATACACTGCACTCACTGAGTACAGTCGAACCATTTATTATGCAGGCATCGGCACCTTCTGTCAATGCGGCAGACCGATTTATTTAAAAGATATAGGCTCTTATCCAACAAAGTTTATTTGGACAAGAGCCGTAAATTATTTTGACATCATTCGCAGATGATGATAATATACGCTTTTTACAAGGCGACTGTCGCATCGGGGCGGCGTCTTGGCTTGAAACACGACAATGTGAGTGTGGTTTTGGTTCTGTGGTTGGGCTCTCGTATCCCGGCCGGATCGGTTTGTTCGCTCGGCGCGACCAAGCGGGTTGGTCGGCGCTGCCCGATACGCCGCAGAGGCTGGAATAACGAGATGTTGATCAGGATAACTGACAATTTGACGGAAGTGTGTTCCTTTCTCAGGCGGCCGATGCGCGCTGCCGATGTCCTCTATTTGGCCCTTACAGGGGACGATTCTGCGCTGTCTGAGCCCGCATACAACCGCTTTCCCATCCACACGCCCGATACGGGCAAGCTGAGTGAAAACCCGATAAGTCATTATCTATACGAAATTTACGTTAACTATAACAGGAAATAACCCTACGTTTTTCAGGAGACTATGTATGAGCCAATCCCTTACAAACGCTCAATCTGCTACGGTCCACAAGCCGGGCAGCCAGGTGATGGTCGATATGCTGCTGGAGCACAATGTCGATACGATGTTCGGCTACCTGGGCGGGGTGGTGCTGCCGTTTTTCGACAAGCTCTACGATGCGCCCATCAACTTTATCATTCCCCGGCACGAACAGGGCGGCTGCCACATGGCCGATGCCTATGCCCGGGCGACCGGCAAGGTCGGCGTGGTCGTGGCGACCAGCGGCCCGGGTGCGACCAACCTGACCACGGGGCTGGCTACGGCGATGATGGACTCGACGCCGCTGGTGGCCATCAGCGGTCAGGTGCGCACCGATTTGATCGGCAACGATGCCTTTCAGGAGGCCGATACGACCGGCATTACCCGCCCGATTACCAAGCACAATGTGATCGTCAAGAACCCCAATGAGCTGGCTCAGGCCTTCCGGGAGGCGTTTTATATTGCCCAAACCGGGCGTCCCGGGCCGGTGCTGATCGATGTGCCGGTGGATATGCAGATTGCCCAGTGTCCGATCCCGCCTAAAGAAAAGATCGAGCTGCCCGGCTTTAGGGTGCGCCACCAGGGCCATGCCCGGCAGATTGGCACCGCGGTCAAGGCAATCAACGAAGCCAAAAGGCCGGTGCTGTATGTCGGCGGCGGCGTGATCATCTCCGGCGCCGGCCAGGCGCTGCGCGATTTTGCCAAAAAAGCCAATATCCCGGTGACGATGACGCTGATGGCGCTGGGGGCGTACGATCAGACGCGGCCTGAATCGCTGGATATGCTGGGGATGCACGGCTCGGCGTATGCCAATTATGCGGTGCAGAACTGCGACTTGCTGATCTCGGTCGGCGCGCGATTCGACGACCGCGTTACCGGCGCACTGACCAACTTTGCCCCGCACGCGCGGGTGGTCCATATCGATCTGGATCCGTCCAGTATCTCCAAAAATGTCAACGTGGATATCCCGGTGGTCGGCGATGCCCGTCAGGTGCTGGAGGCGATGGCCAACGAGGTCGAATATCGCCCGCGCAAGGACTGGTTTGAGCAAATCGCAAGCTGGAAGGCGCGGCACCCGTTCCAATACGACCGGCAGACCGATGTCATCAAGCCGCAGTCTGTGATCGAAGAGCTGCACCGCCAGACCGGCGGCGAGGCGCTGATCTGTACCGGTGTCGGGCAGCATCAGATGTGGGCGGCGCAGTTCTACAAATACCACCGCCCGCGGCAGTTTATCACCTCCGGCGGGCTGGGGACGATGGGCTTCGGGCTGCCGGCGGCCATCGGCGCCAAGCTGGCCTGTCCCGACCAGACGGTCATTGATATCGACGGCGACAGCAGTTTTAATATGACGCTGACCGAGCTGTCCACGGCGGTGATGTATGAACTGCCGATCAAGGTCTGCCTGCTGAACAACGGCTTTATGGGCATGGTGCGCCAGTGGCAGGAACTGTTCTACGGCAGGCGGTATTCCAAAAGCTCGCTGAAGAACCCCGATTTTGCCCGGCTGGCCGAGGCCTTTGGCGCCGTGGGCATCAGCGTCCATAAAAAAGAACAGGTTCCGGCGGCCATTGAGCAGATGCTGAGCGAAACTCGCCCCGTGGTGGCCGATTTTCACGTCGATCCGGAAGAAAATGTCTGGCCGATGGTTCCGGCCGGCAAAAGCCTGCACGAAATGGACGGGCTGGATATCTTTGAAATGGCGTAAGACAACAAAGCAACGATCAAAAAGCAAAAATAAAAAAAGGCAAGTCCGGCCTGAAGGGCCGTGTGCATTGTTTTATTTTTAACGTTTGGTATTTTATCTGGAGATAGAGATGAAGCATATACTGAGTGCATTGGTGCTGAACAAGCCGGGTGTTTTGGCGCATGTGGCCGGGATGTTCGCGGCGCGGGCGTTTAATATTGACTCGCTGGCCGTCGGGCGGACCGACGATCCGTCGTTGAGCCGGATTACGATCGTCGTTATCGGCGATGACCGGGTTGTCGAGCAGGTGCGAAAGCAGCTTGCCAAAATCGTCGCGGTGGTCAAGGTACAGGATTTTATTGGTCAGGACGTGGTCGCCCGCGACCTGATGCTGATCGGCGTTACCTGTGTTCCTGAAAAAAGACCGGAGATGATGGCTTTGATTGAGATGTTCAACGGAAAAGTTGTGGACATTGCCCAAAAATACGTTATGGTAGAAATCGCCGGCCCGGAAAGCAAGATCGAGGCCTTCATCGACACCTGCCGACCGTACGGGATCAAAAGCATGGTCCGCACCGGAACCGTGGCCATGGCCCGCCGGGCGCGGTCGAAAACCGAACTGTAAGAAACAGCAAAACTTAAACTTCGTGGAGATGTGAGTACTATGGCAACGCTTTTTTATGAACAGGATGCCCCGATTGATGCGTTAACGGGCAAAAAGGTCTGCGTGATCGGCTACGGCAGCCAGGGACACGCCCACAGCCAGAACCTGCGGGACAGCGGG
>SKKI01000042.1 GCA_007121565.1 Phycisphaerae bacterium | reverse complement strand
CATTAAATAAATATAACAATATATAAATAAGCAGGTTATGGTTTTTTCAAAAAAACCAGAATTTTAGATGTGACAGGCTGCGGGTTTTTCGCTATATTAAATCCCGAATACCGTAGCTTTCTAAAAGGTCAGCGACAGGGCTGTCCTGTCGCGTTTCAGAGTGTTTAGCAAGCGGCTCAACCCCAGATTGGTTGTAGTCAAGGTTGTAAATAGGAAATTTAAAAAATAAAAAATAATGATTTAAATGTCTTATTTATAGAATTTTGCGCTCGTAGCTCAATTGGATAGAGCATCGGTCTTCGGAACCGAGGGTTGGGGGTTCGAGTCCCTCCGGGCGTGGTGGTGCTGGAATGCTTTAGAATGCCTTGAAACACCTGTTTCGTTCCGTTTTACGTTACTCCAGCTTTTTTCATATTAGGCTTTTCCTTGTGCGAATCTGTGCAAGGTTTTGCTCTGTTTTGCGAGTCGATTCGGTGTTTTTTCCGGTGTCTTTTTTTCGCCCCTGATTTTGGCCGATTGCATCAACACAAAAACCGTCCGTACCCGTCGCAACGGCAAAATTTTTCTCTATGCCAAAGTCCGGCAGATTGTCAACCACTGATGCTACCGTCAAAAGTAGGCGGGGCGCGAAAGTGTGCGAGATTCTCCGTTTTTACATAACAGACCGGCTAACAATAACTTAATGCAAAACCATTATCGAAGTTCAGCTCAAAAAATGACACCCCTTTGGAGACAGACCAACCGCCCTGGCGGGTCAAAAACGCACCTTTTGACCCCAAGTGAGAAATTCAGGTTAAGGCCGGGGGTGCTCTGGCGAATCGGCGCGCGCTGAATTTTATGTCGATTGTTCACTGGGCCGGAGTTCTTCTGTAATCTTAGCCCAACAAAGCAGCAATCAGATCTTTTGCCTGACGCAAGGCCTCCGGGAGTTTGGCCGGGTCTTTGCCGCCGGCCTGGGCCATCTGAGGCCGGCCGCCCCCGCCGCCGCCGACCATCGGGGCGATCTGCTTGACGATATCGCCGGCCTTGATCTGCTTGATCAAATCGTCCGTCACTCCGGCCAAAAGTATCACCTTGCCCTCGCCGTCGGCCATGCCCAGGACAATCACGGCGGATTTGGCTTTTTTCTTGAGACTGTCCATCGCCGTGCGAAGCTGCTCGACAGGCGCCTCGGACAATTGGCCGACGATAACCGCCGTCTGGCCAATTCGCTCGGCCTGCTGATAAAGATTTGCCGCCTCGGTCAGGGTGTCCGATGAGCCTCGCTGGCCAGCGGTCTTGAGCTGTTTGGTCAGCTTCTTATTGTCCTCCAGAAGCTTTTCGACGCGCGGAACAACCTGTTCGGCAGGCGCCTTGAGCATCTCGACCAGATCATCAACCGTCCGTGATCGATCGGTCAGGTGTCGCATCAGCGCCGGGCCGGTCAGGGCCGTGATCCGCCGCACACCGGCGGAGATACTTTCTTCCTTGACGATGCTAAACCCGCCGATGGGGCCGGTGGCCGACACGTGCGTACCGCCGCACAGTTCCTTGCTGAATGCCTCCTCCAGCGTTTGCTCGGAATCGGCGCCGATGGCGATCACCCGAACGACATCACTGTACTTTTCGCCGAACAGCGCTGTTGCGCCAAGCTGTTTGGCCTCATCGATGGGCATGACCGCCTTGGTAATCGGCATATCGGCGTCTATCTTTTCCTGTACAAGCGTTTCAATCCGGCGAATCTGCTCTTTGGTCAGGGCCTTGGGCCAGGTAAAATCAAACCGCAGATAATCCGGACACACCAACGACCCCTGCTGGCGAACCGTATCGCCCAGGGTCTGGCGCAGCGCCCACTGAAGCAGGTGCGTGGCGGTGTGGTTCTTCATCGTAGCCTGACGATTTGTATCCACCCACGCCGAGACCTTTTGGCCGGCTTCAATCGTCCCCTCCATCAGCCTGCCGCGATGCAGCACACAATCGGCCAGCTTCTCGGTCGTCTCAACGGCAAAAGCCCCCTCGTTGCTTTTGATCATCCCGCAGTCGCCGACCTGCCCTCCGGCCTCGGCATAAAAGCACGTTGTATCGAGAATCAGCGACACCGGTTTTTCCGTATCGCTCAGCGTCCCGTCCCGGGTCAGCCCGGAATCGTCGGCCCAGCCGATAACCGTCGCCCGGCACCGATCGGCGCTGTATTTGGGACTGTCGTCGGTCACGGGCAGCTCGACCCCCGACAACGCCGCCGCCGGCGAGTCGCCTTTTTGCGCTGCGCGGGCGCGGGCACGCTGCTGGGCCATCAATTCCTCAAAGGCTGCGGTATCGACCGCCAACCCCTGCTCGCGCGCCAGCAGCTCGGTCAAATCCAGCGGAAAACCGTAGGTATCATAAAGCTGGAAAACCTTATCCCCGCCCAGCGTTTTCTGACGCTTTTCTTTGGCCGCCTGGGCCGCGCCGGCGAAAATCTCCAGTCCGCGATCCAGCGTCCGCCCGAACGATGTTTCCTCGGCCTCAATGACCGAGGCGACAAAGTCGCGCCGCTCGGCGATCTCGCCAAAGGCCGCTGCCATATTTTCGACAACCACATCAACCAGTTGATGCATAAACGGCTCATGCAGATCCAGCGACCGGCCAAAACGCGCCGCCCGACGCAGCAGCCGCCGCATCACATAGCCGCGCCCCTCATTGCTCGGCGTTACGCCGTCGGCAATCGCAAACGTCAGCGTACGGATGTGATCGGCGATGACGCGAAAAGCGTTGTCGGTGGTGTTGCCCAGCGTCGAGGTATAACGCTTTTTGCTGATATCCTGCAGGGCCGTGATGACCGGCATGAACAAATCCGTGTCATAATTGCTCTGCTTGTTCTGCAAAACCGCGGCCAGTCGTTCCAGCCCCGCGCCGGTATCGACATAATTGGCCCCGAGACGCTCCAGCGAACCGTCGGCCTTGCGATTGAACTGAATAAAGACCAGATTCCACAATTCGATGAACCGCGCGCAGCCGCTGTTGACCTCGCACCGATGACCGGCCTGATTCTGCCGGTCGCAGTGGCCCGGCCCCAGATCAATATGGATTTCGCTGCATGGCCCGCACGGCCCCGCTGCGCCCATCTCCCAGAAATTGTCTTTCCGGCCGCAAAACAGGATCCGCTCCTTTGGCAGCGGCGTCAGCTTGGCCCACAACGCGGCCGCCTCGTTGTCCGGTTCGGCCCCGTCATCGGGATCGCCGGCAAAGACCGTCGCCCACAACCGGTTGGGGTCAATCCCATAGACCCCGGTCAGCAGCTTCCACGCCCACTGGATCGCCTCGGCCTTGAAATAATCGTTAAACGACCAGTTGCCGAGCATTTCAAAAAACGTATGGTGATAGGTATCCAGCCCCACCTCTTCCAGATCATTGTGCTTGCCCGAGACACGGATGCACTTTTGACTGTTGACCGCCCTGCCGAATGCCGGCGCCTTATGGCCCAGAAAGATATCCTTAAACTGGTTCATCCCGGCGTTGACAAACATCAGCGACTCATCGCCAATCGGCACCACCGGCCAGCTCGGCACAAACCGATGCTCGTGTTCCTTGAAGAACTCAATAAACCCGCTGCGTATGTCGTTTGAACTTAGCACACTTTGCCCTTAATAGTACTTATGGAT
>SKKI01000218.1 GCA_007121565.1 Phycisphaerae bacterium | reverse complement strand
CAGGGGCCAGCGGCAGCGTGGTCAACAGCTCACCCAAAAACAACATCCCCCCCAGCTTGGGATGAATCAACGCGTGATTGCGCCCGATAAATCCAAGACCTGCCCGCCGGGCCAGGGCACGTTCGGCCAGCGGAATCGCGTCTGTGCAGACCTTGAAACCCGGTGAGGCTTCACCAGAAGCTGATCGCACAAAAGCTGCCAGATCGAAAAGACGTGATTTTATAAAGGTGTGGTAATCATCGTAGAGCCCATAGCGGGATACCGCGGACGTCGAGCCTGCAGGCAGTTCATTGTTCCGCGGCCGATAGTTCAATGCCACGCAAATCACACTTTGTGCGCCGCTCAGCAGTCGGGCCGGGGCAAACCGCTTGTCATTGTTGCGATGCAGATACCCCATCTTCGCCGCACAGCCGGCCTCAAGCCAGTGCCGGTGATAGTCCGCATAGACCGGCTCCAGCGGCTCGGCCGTAGTAATCCCGACCAGATCAAACCCTAATTCGCGTCCCTTTCGCCTGATGCAGTTCTCGAGATTCATACCGTTTTATCGCAATTGGCCCACGCCGGCCGCCCGGGCTGTCAGGCTTGGTGGTGGTACTCGTTTTCGACTCGCATCACGATTTCTTCATACGACACACACGAGTCGGCGATGAGTTTGATCTGTGATTCTCTGTCCACCAGCATCACACTGAACCGCCCGTCGGGGATATCAAACCGGCGGCGCAGGTTTTGGCAGACCTCCGGCGGCAGGTTCTCCGAGCCGATGTGCCCATCCAGCCCTTCGAAGACCTCGCCCAGAACGATGTGGTGCTCGAGCAGGGCCACCCTCAAGTTGTCGAATTGTTCCATCTGGATTTTAAACGTACGGTCCTGCGGGGTTGGGGAAAAAATCAACAGCATCAAGTCATCCGTCTGAAGCTCGTCGGGGTGAATCAATATATTTCTCATAATCATACCTCCATGAAAGATTTAGTCACCCGCTTCCCTTGATCATAACCCGCATTATAGACATATTTCCGTAAATGTCAACAGAAAAAGCCAGCCTTATAGGACGATTTTCAAAAAACAAAAAAAAATGCCTAAAGTTATTCTCACAGGCTTCGATAATGAGTCTGACGGATGATATTTTTCGAGAAATTATGGATATATGATGCAGATAAACGCATATAACAATTTGTGGTCGTCGCTTCGGCCTGAGCGGGGCAACGCGGGACAGGCCGACAGGAACGCCGCTTCCGACCAGATCCATCAGGCCGCCGAGCTGGGTCGGGATTTTGGGCGGATTATTGACCGGGCATTGGCCGAACCTGCCGACGGCGGGGCCGTCGAGGCGGCGCGTAAGGCCCTTGCCGAGGGCACGCTCGAGACACAGGACGCCCTGCAGGCAGCGGCCAGGAATATCCTGCAATTGGGAATTTGACGCCAGGGACGGCGTGTACTATCGATAACGGAGTATTATTTTGCGAAAAAGGCTTTGGTGTGCTTATGGCGCCCACTGCCTTTTTTTTGTGGCTGGACGGCCGCCCGGTACAGAGTGGGCATGGCCTGCCCTGCGGTGCTCTGATGGGCGAAAGCCCATCCTGCGTTAAATCGCGACATTGAGCAGCCGACCGACGCGGGCCGGCCGGCCGGTGCGGATACCGTAGGCCCGGTCAATGAGCCGGACCAGGACGTCGATAATCGGCGCGGGCTCTGGATCCATCGCGTCCTGTTGCGACGGGCCTGTCGGCGACGGCCCCTTGGGCACGACCGACAACGCCTTCGGTGCTGCCGGCGGCGTCGATTCAATCACTCGGCTTTTCACATACTTTGTCATCACAAACCCCCATTAACAGTGCTGCTATGGCACTTGGCACTGTTTTGTCGTGTGTATTGTACGATAGATCATGGTCTTAAATCAAGCGCCTTGGGCTGCGTGCCTGACGGCTTCCGATAAAATCAATCAATGGCGACCAATATCTACTTTCTTTTCAGATTCCCCTTGTCAGAAATCGCCGTTTGGGGTAAAAATTTTTACGGATTTAATGCCTGTTCATAAGGGGTCAAACATGCGAATGCTGACAAAATGCCCGGATTGCCGCATCGGCATCGAGCTGTCGATAGCCGACGCCGACCGGCGCAAACACTGCCCGCGCTGCGGGAAGCTGTTTAGCGTGCCCGACACCGAATCGCTGGGCAAGGCGCTGGATAGGGTCCGCGCCGCCGGGTGCGATGTGTACGTCGATCAGCAGGGAAATCTGTACGGCTAAGGGCCCTGATTGACGAGGCGATCACCATGACGTGCATTGAAACCGACAACCTGACCGTGACCTTCGATTCGCGGCCGCTGTGGCGGGGGCTGCGCCTGCGGGTCGAGCGGGGCCGGCGGGTGCGGATCGCCGGGCCCAGCGGCTGCGGCAAGAGTACGCTGCTCAAATGCCTGATGGGGTTTGTGCCGGGCTTTTCCGGGACGATTCGCATTGAGCGGCAGGAACTGGACGCCGAAAGTGTCTGGACGCTTCGGCGAAAGCTGGCCTATCTGGCCCAGGAGCCGCAGCTGGGAACCGGGACGGTGTTGTCGCGGCTGCGGGAGCCGTTTGGCTATCGCCACAATGCCGGGATGCGCTTTGACCGCGAAAAGCTGGATCAGTGGCTGGACTATTATCATTTGCCGCGCGGCATCGTTGCCCACGACCTGGCCACGCTTTCGGGCGGTGAAAAGCAGCGGCTGGCGGTGATTTCGATGATCATGCTGGAGCGGACGATCTTTTTGCTCGACGAGCCGGTCTCGGCGCTGGATGCCCGAAGCCGCCGGCAGTTTGTCCGGATGTTTCAGGAGCATCCCGACTGGACGGCGGTCTTTGTTTCGCACGATGAATCGCTGGCAGAGCTGGCCGATGAGACCGTGGACCTGGCGGCGGTACAGAACGGGGGACTGCGATGACTGCCGAGCCGATTTCCGGGTGGGGTATCGCGGCGATGTACGCGCTGCTGGTGATTCCGTTTGGGGTGCTGCTGTGGGCAAAACTGCCGATTGTGGGCCAAACGGCACTGGCGGTGGTGCGGATGTCGGTGCAGCTTTTGTTTGTGGGGTTGTACCTGCAGGTGGTCTTTCGCCTGAACAATGCCTGGGTGAATCTGCTCTGGCTGGTGGTGATGATTACGGTTGCGGACGGCTCGATTTTGCGGGGCTGCGGGCTGCGATTTGGCAAACTGGCCGGGCCGCTGTTTTTGGGGCTGCTGGTCGGCACGGCCGTGCCGCTGTTGTATTTTATGGCGTTTATCCTGCGGCGGGACAATCTGCTGGACGCTCAGTACGTTATTCCCATCGGGGGGATGATCCTGGGCAACTGTCTGCGGGCCGATGTGATCGGGATCCGGACGTTTTTTCAGCGGATCCGCAGCGGCGAAAAGGGCTATTTCCAGCGGCTGGCCGATGGGGCAAGCGCCGCCGAGGCGACCCGGCCGTACCTGATCAGTGCCCTGCACGAGGCGATCGCCCCGACGCTGGCGACCATCGCGACAATCGGACTGGTTTCGCTGCCGGGGATGATGACCGGCGTTATTCTCGGCGGGGCCGACCCGATGACGGCCATCCTCTACCAGATCGCCATCATGATCGCCATCTTTACCGGCACCGTCCTGACTATTCTGTTGGGCATCCGCCTGTGCCGAAAAGCCGGCTTTACCCGCTGGGGAACCCTTAATCCGGATATTTTTAGGTGATTAAGGGATTTTCGAGCTGTATACGTGAAATCACGACGGGCTAAAGCGGCGGGCACTGGGTGGCGTGATGGGCTAACGCTCATCCTATGGGGGTGATGTGCGGCTTTGGCGGGGGTATTTTTGAAATTTAATCTTGAAATCGTGTAGTAAAATGGTAAAATACATTGAAAATCGGAAGTCGGTGTTCATGTTTTCAATGCACTATGATAAAAAGATATTATGACATCCAGATGGTCCGAAGTTTGATCGACCTATTTCCCGTAACCGCTCTGCTGGGTGCTCGTCAATGCGGCAAGACAACGCTGGCCAAGGCGATTGAGGCCGATGCTTATTTTGACCTCGAAAATCCGCGTGACCTGGTGATGCTGGATAATCCGCAGATGACGCTGGAAAGATTGTCGGGACTGGTGGTCATTGATGAGGTGCAGCGAAAACCTGAATTGTTCGCGCTGCTTCGATATCTGGTTGATACACATCCGGAAACGCGATATTTAATTCTTGGCAGTGCTTCGCGCGAGCTGATTTGCCAGAGCAGCGAGAGCCTGGCCGGGCGGATCGGGCATTATTATCTGGGCGGACTGCGTTTGACGGATGTGGGGGCCGAGAACATGCTGCGTCTGTGGGTGCAGGGAGCGCTGCCGCGGGCGTATGTGCTGGACGCCGAGCCGTCGCGCTTGTGGACGGCCAATTACGTGACAACACTGCTGGAGCGGGACTTTCCGCAGTTGGGCATTCGCATTGCCTCCGATACGCTGCGTCGATTTTGGATGATGCTGGCGCACTATCACGGACAGGTGTTGAACCTGACTGAGCTGGGGCGCAACTTCGGCATTTCCGCCCATACCGTCAAGCGCTACATTCATCTGCTGGTCGGCACGTTTATGGTCCGATTGGTCCAGCCGTGGGCAACCAACATTGGTAAGCGCATCGTCAAGAACCCCAAGCTCTATATCCGCGACAGCGGCGTGCTGCATCATTTTCTCTCGGTCGAGTCCTTCGATGATATGCTCGCGCATCCTCGGCTCGGTGCGATGTGGGAGGGCTTTGCACTGGAAACCATCGCACGCACGTTGGGTAAAGGCGACGATGAGATTTTCTTTTACCGTACGCACACCGGCATTGAGGCCGATCTGTTCTGGCAATCGCAGGGCAAGAGCTGGGCGGTGGAGTTCAAATATGCCGATGCGCCGGCCCTGACAAAATCGATGACCACCTGCCTGACGGACCTGTCGCTCGAACACCTGTGGGTCGTCTATCCCGGCAATAAACGCTACAAACTCCACGAAAAAATCACCGTACTGCCGCTGACGGACGTTGGCAATGAATGGGAGTATGAAATACATTGAAAATCGGAAGTTGGTGTTCTGATTTTCTAAGATGATACTGGAAAGATTGTCGCCGCTGGTGGCGTAAAACAAAGAAAGACGACAGATTTTTGATTTTGGAAAGGAGAACTATGAAAACTATCAAAGCAGTACAAACAGTTGGGGTTGTCTTTTTGGGTATGGTTTTGTCAAACTCACGGGTTGCCGGTCTGCCTGACGGTCAGGCCGCGTCTCTGGATCGTATTGTGCATGAATTGCCAATCTCGATAGAGGGGCAACAGATTGCCGTTGATTTCTATGTCTCGTTCAAGACAAGAAGGATTTCAGCCGAAGGCGAGCCGGCATACAGGATACGCAAGGGACAATCCGGTGTCGAAAAGGCGACTAATCGCTTTGAGAAGGTTGCCGCTCAATTGATAGATGCAGTTTTCGATGACAACCCAGACCAGTATAGACAACTGACAACGCGAATTGATCGTCAAGACGGCTCCAAGGAGAACTCTATTGCAGAATTCGAGACCCTTAAATATGTGTTGCTGAATTTTGCAGACAATATTTATCCTCTGAACGAATTTGTTTTGCCGGGCTTGAACGTTTATGAGTATCGATTGGTTCCAACCACTCAAGCAAAAGCAGATGGCCGAATTGTCAAAGGTCAAACCGACGGGTTATATCGACCGATGGTATTGACTGACTCCGATGTTGAGCATCGTCCTGGCGTATCAGGGCATCCGATTATGCAGAGTCTTGTCGCGTCTCGTAAATTCGCAAGAGAGAGATCAGCCGCAGAAATAACAAAAATTCCTGAAGGTTATGTCAAATTCTCTTATGAACAGCCCCTGAGTGCAGACACGATTTTACCCCCTGTTTCTGTGGACTATTATTTCAAGGCCATACGGCCTGCCGGCGAATCGCTGGTGTTCAGAAGAGGGCAATTGCATAAAGACGATTTCGAAAAAGAAACACATGACCTCTGGCGTTTTTATGCCGATATGCTGGAGGATTTGGCCGCTATTCCTGAGGTTGATGAGTTTCAATTGTCTCCCGAGTACAAAAAGTATATAAGCCGTTATTCTGATGAATCTGCTAAACGATTAAATGGCACTTTCGATTTTCAAGCCGAACTCATGCAGAGATACCAAAGCAGTGAAACTCCCGCCGACAGCATTAAGGCATACAAAAGAATGAGGTTGGTACATAGGGACATTGCATTCGCAATTGATGCCGACCCTGTGTTTTTTGTATTTGACACAAGGGTGTCAATGCCTACAGACAGCTTCGGTACCATTGCAGTCCTGCGAGACGAGAATGGATATAAAATAGTAAACGATGGCTACGTGACGTTTATCAACGGACTCTTTTTGACAGAGGAATTCAAGCGGCAGTTTTTTGAACTGCACGGCAAAATGACTGGGCGAGATGAGACAGTAATGCCGTATAGACATTAACCTGCCGACGGGATGTTTTGGATTTTGCATTTTGATGTGGAGAGTTGATTATGGGTTTTCCTTATACGCGGATGCGGCGGTTGCGGGGGTCGGCTTCGATGCGGCGGCTGGCGGCGGAGGTGCGGGTCAGTGCGGCAAATTTGGTGTATCCCCTGTTTGTCTGTCCCGGCACGAACGTCAAGGAGCCGATTGCGTCGATGACGGGGTGTTTTCATTTTTCGGTGGACCGGGTGGTCGCCGAGGCCCAAGCCATTGCCGAGCTGGGAATTCCGGCGGTGCTGCTGTTCGGGCTACCCGAGCATAAGGATGCGGCCGGCTCACAGGCATGGTCGCCACAGTCTGCCGTATGTCGGGCGGTCGCGGCTGTCAAGCAGGCCGTCCCGGAGCTGGTGGTGATGACGGATGTGTGTTTGTGCGCCTATACCGACCACGGACACTGCGGCGTGCTGGCTGACGGGCGGGTCGATAATGACGCGACGCTGGAGCCGCTGTCGAAGATGGCTGTTGCCCACGCCCGCGCCGGGGCCGATGTGGTCGCGCCGTCGGATATGATGGACGGACGGGTGCTGTGGATTCGCCGGGCGCTGGACGAGGCGGGGTTTTCCGAGACGGCGATTTTATCGTACGCGGCCAAGTTCGCCTCGGCATTTTACGGGCCGTTTCGCGATGCCGCCGGCAGCACGCCGGGCCGGGGCGACCGCAAAAGCTACCAGATGGACCCGGCCGCCGGGTCGCAGGCAATGCGGGAGATCGCCCTGGACATCGAGGAAGGGGCCGATATGGTGATGGTCAAGCCGGCGCTGGCATACCTGGACATTATCCGGCAGGCCAAAGACCGCTTCGATGTGCCGCTGGCGGCGTATCATGTCTCGGGCGAATATATGATGATTCACGCCGCGGCCGAGAAGGGGCTGTGCGACCTGCAGGCGACGATGCTCGAGACGCTGACGGCCATCAAGCGAGCCGGGGCGGATGTGATTATTACGTATTTTGCGAAAGAGGCGGCGCGGATTGTTTGAATGTCAAATGTCAAATGTCAAATGTGAAAGCCCATCCAGCGAGCGAGTTTGGCGATAGATATGGCAGAGAAAATCATAAAACCTGCGGTTGCGGCGTTTGAGGTCACGGGCCGGTGTCCGCTGCGGTGTCGGCATTGTCGGGCGGCGGCGGTCGAGTCGGGCGTCGATGTGCTGGATACGGCGGCGTGCAAGGCGATCCTCAAGGGGCTGGCCGATTATACGCGGTGCGTATTGATATTTACCGGCGGCGAGCCGATGATGCGCGACGACATTGTGGAATTGGTGGCTGACTCGCGGTCGCTGGGGCTGCGGCCGGTGATGGCTACGTGCGGCCAGGGGCTGGATCGCGCGGCGATGGCCCGGCTCAAAGAGGCCGGCCTGCTGTCGTTTTCGTTTTCGCTGGACGGGGCGGATGCGGCGACGCATGACGGCTTTCGTCAACGCGAGGGGGCCTTTGCGCTGGTGATGGACGCAGTCGAGGCGGCCAAATCCGTCGGCATTCGGTTTCAGATCAATACGACACTGACACGGCTGAATATTGAGTCCATCGAGGCAATTGCCGAACTGTCGGTCGCGCTGGGGGCGGCGTGCTGGAATCCATTTGTACTGGTGCCGGTGGGCCGGGCCGATGCGATTCGGGATTTGCTCTTTGCGCCGGATGAGTACGAGGCGGCGCTTCGGCGGCTGGCAAAACTGAAGGCGGCGCTGCCGATTGAGGTGCGGGTCACATGCGGGCCGCAGTTTGCCCGTGTTGCGCGGCAGGAAAAGATTCCCGGCGCCGACAACGTGCCCGGCTGCCTGGCGGCGACGGGGTTTGTGTTCATCAGCCGAGCCGGCGATGTGCAGACGTGCGGCTTTCTGGAGCAATCGGCGGGCAATCTGGTTGAGGCGGGCTTCGACTTTGGCCGCATCTGGGAGCGGTCGCCGCTGCTGGTCGGCCTGCGCGACCACGGACACTACCAGGGCGCGTGCGGGGCCTGCGGGTACCTGGATGTGTGTCGCGGGTGTCGGGCGCGGGCGCTGTCGGTGCTGGGCGATGTGTACGGCCAGGACCCGATTTGCGTGATGACGCGGCGAAAGGACGGCCGATGACTTCGCTGACGGGATTTCAACAGGCCCTGCTGCGGGCGGTTCAGGAGCCGCTGGCGCTCTGTGAGCGTCCTTTTGCGGCGATGGCCGAGCCGCTTGGCTGCGGCGAAGAGGTGCTGCTGGCCGAGATTCGACGGCTCAAGGACAACGGGCTGATTCGGCGGTATCGCCCGCAATTGCGCTATCGGGCGCTGGGGCGCGCAGCGGTGCTGGCCGCGGCGGCGGTTCCCGAAGAGCGGCTTGAGCAGACCGCCGCCGTAGTCAGTGCCCTGGCGGGTGTTTCGCACAACTATCAGCGCGACGGTCGGCTGAATCTGTGGTTTACCCTGCAAGGCGCCGCGATGGGTGAGATTGACGCCATGCTGGAGCGGCTGCGGCAGACGACCGGGCTGACGTTTTACAGCTTTGCCGCTGAGAGGGTATATAAACTTGACGTGCGGTTTGATCCGGCCGGGCCGGGGCCGGTGTGGTTTATCCCCGGGCCGACGCCGACAGACAGACAGACAGATGACCGACCGCTTTCCATCGCGTCATTAAGCGATCAGGAAACAAGTGCCCTTGCGGCGCTGCAGACCGAGCTGCCGCTGGTCTCGCGTCCGTTTGACCAGATGCTGAACTCTGCAAGCGGGCACAATCCAGTGTCCATGTTGACGACGCTGGCTGGCAAGGGTGTGCTGGGCAAGATCGCCGCGGTGGTGGATTACAAACGGCTGGGCTATGTGGCCAACGCGATGGTCTGCCTGGCGGCGCACGCCGGCCGCGTCGATGCGCTCGGCCGGGAACTGGCGCGGATTCCGGCTGTGAGCCACTGTTACCGTCGCCGAACATATCCCGACTGGCCGTATGCGCTGTATGCGATGTTTCACGCCGATGCCCTGGATCGTATCGATGCCTTTGTGCGGCGGTTTTGCCATACTCATACCGTGAGCGATTATATGATCTTGCCCACCGTGCGCGAATTCAAAAAGAGCCCCGTTCGCATTGCCTTTTGATGCGCACTATTATTGTTGTAAATCTTCCACCTTAAACGGAAACGCCTCGGGCAGGACCGTAATCGCGGTGCTCAATCGCATCGGGTACGCGCCGCCGAATTGCACTTCGACAAACCAGGCGCCCCATCCTTCATCAGGGGCCTGGATGGCCACTTCAACGCGCTGCTGCCCTTGCAAATCCTGGCGATGCCAGCGGGACTGCCTGAAATCACGGTTGCCCGAACGGGCTGACCAGAGTATCGGCCTGGCCTCCGGGTCATCCCACTGGACAACCAGTTTGTTCGGCGCTTCATGGTGCCATGTAAATTCAGGTAATTCTTTTCCGGCAAAGTTCAGGCGGGCAAACGAGGCCAGTGTCTGGAGGCTTGTTGCGACACCACCGGCCGAGTCCGACTGTAGATCGTGGCCGGCGTTGGGGCTGTAATGCAGATAGGTGGGGCCGACAAGATCGGGAACATATAGATTGGCGGCGTCCACCGTCCAGTACGGGTCGTTGGTACCCAGGGCGATGAGCTTCGGGACGGTAATGGCGTCGCGATAGGCGTACGGATCGACCATCGCCAGCAACTGCTGTCCGCGTTCGGTCTCGAGAAGTTCCATATCCAGAACACCGTAATCGACGTATTCCTGAATCATCACGCTGTACTGCCCATAGGACTTGAGCTGACGCTCCATCTGCGGGCCCATGTTCAGTACATCGATGACCATCGGGGCGATGCCGGTGACCCGATCATCCACGGCAGCGGTCAGCCAGGTCGTCCAGCCGCGTTTGGATGGGCCGCAGACGAAGAAGCTGTCAATCGGGGTCTCGGTGTACTGCTGCGACAACCGGCTGATGGCGTCCATCGCGGCGGTGGCGCTCTTGGTCATCGGAAAAAGCAGCGGATATTCAGGGTCGCCTGTTTCGAGATACCGTTTAAAGGTGTAAGCGATGAGGTCATCCTCCCAGCGGCCGTCCTTGATCGGCTGATTGGGCACCTGCATCAGGACGGCGACGATCGAGCCGATCTGTTCGCTCAGGGCCGAGGCGATCATGGTTGTCGCGATATCCAACTGGGGGGGCTCGTCGGTGTTGCGCCCGCCGGTAATGAACAGCATCGCCTTATCCTCAAATCGGCGTTCGTGGGGATGCATGATGAACATCCAGTGTGTCCACGTCAGATCCCGCCATTGCTGGGAGGTCAGACGGACGACATGGAGGTCGGCTTTGTCCAGAGGGACGGTGCGCACCACCTCGAAATCGAAGACCTCTTGGGGCTTGGCAACGTAATCGCGAAGTGGACAGGAATTTTCGCCGGCCGTTGCGCTGACCGCAAACATACCGCAGAACACCAAAACCGCCATTAAACAGATCATGGTCAAAGATTTTTTCAGTTTCAAAGTAGACATTTTTGGCCCTCATTTCAAATTGACAGTTTTCGTTATACGTTCAACGCCGGGTTGATAGTACACCATTCAATACGCTGTCTGCAACGGGAATGTTACGACTGATTTGGTTTTCCTGAAAAACTCCGGATGCAGGTCGAATCTGATAATGGGGGTTTTCTCGGGATGCTGAATGCGGTATAATCGGCGTTCGTTATGCAAAAAATTGATTTACGAACAAGCTGTCTCGGCGGGCTGCTGGCCGGGACACTATTTTTATCGGCGTTTTTGCTGTTTCAGGTCCAGCCGCTGCTGGGGCGCTATATCCTGCCGTGGTTCGGCGGGATGCCGGAGGTCTGGACGGCGTGTATGCTGTTTTTCCAGGTGTTCCTGCTGGGCGGGTATGCCTATGCGCATGCGCTGAGCCGGTTGCCGCTGCGCGGGCAGGCAGCGATACACGGGACGCTGGTGCTGATCGCAGCCGCGACGCTGTCGGTGATTCCCGATGCGGCGCTGCGGCCCAGTCCGGAGGACGTGCCGGTGCTCAAGATTCTGTGGATTTGCGCGGTGTCTGTGGGAGCGGCGTATTTTGTGCTGGCCGCCAGCAGTCCGATGATCCAAAGCTGGTTTTCGCGGGCCCTGCCGGGGCGCAATGCCTATCGGCTCTATGCACTGAGCAATGTCGGTTCGCTGCTGGCGCTGGCCAGCTTTCCGTTTGTCTTTGAGCCGCTGATGAGCCGGGACGCCACGGCGCGGCTCTGGTCGGCGGGGTTTTGGGGGTATACGGCCCTGGTTGTTCTGTGTGCGGCGGCGCTGATCCGGCGGTCCCTGGCGGGCAGTGGGCAAGACACGGACGCAGGGGGCCCAACGGAAACCATCCCCGTAACCGGCACGGTTCACAAGACGACCGCCGAGGCCACGCACACAGCCACAGGCGCAGCGCAGCCGTCGTGGCGCGACTGGCTGATGTGGCTGGTCCTGCCGATGACCGCCTCGACGGCGCTGCTGGCGGTGACCAACAAGGTGACGCTGGATATCGCGGTGATTCCGTTTTTGTGGGTCTTGCCGCTGACGCTGTACCTGCTGTCGTTTGTGTTGTGCTTTGACCATCCGCGGTGGTATCGGCGCGGGGCGTTTATGGCCGTACTGGTCGCGGCCATCGGGGGGATGATCTGGATCGACCGCCGAGGCGACACGATGCACGCTACGACGATCATTGCGATTTATGCGGTAACGCTGTTTGCCTGCTGTATGATCTGTCACGGCCAGTTGTATCAACGACGCCCGCAAAGTCGGCACCTGACGGGCTTTTACCTGATGATCGCCCTCGGCGGCGCGCTGGGCGGGGTGTTTGTGGCAGTCCTTGCGCCGCTGATCTTTACCTACTATCATGAATTACAGCTTAGCCTGCTGGCGACGGTCCTGCTGGTGCTGATGAGCCAGAAAAACGTCTCCAGCGGCTTTGCCAAGCGGCGGCGCTGGTGGGCGGCGTTGATATTGCTGGCGGGGCTGGGGGGCATTTTTCTCGATGGCGGATACGCGCTCGGCGGGCAGCGCGTGCTGGCGGCCAGCCGTAATTTTTTCGGGACGCTGACCATCCTTGAACGATGGCCCGACGATCCGGAGATGCACATGCGGGTCATGCAGCACGGCACTACGTATCACGGCCTGCAGCTTCAGGCTGCCGACCGGCAGACGTTTCCGACCTCGTATTACAGCCCGGACAGCGGCATCGGGATTCTCTTAAGGCATTGGCCCAACCCCCATCCGCGGCGCATCGGCGGCGTCGGGCTGGGCGTCGGCACGATTGCCGCTTACGGCCAAAGCGGCGACGTGATGCGATTCTACGAGATCAATCCCGAGGTCGTGCGTATGGCCTATGCGTATTTTACCTATCTGGACGACAGCGCGGCACAGATTGAGATGGTGATGGGCGATGCGCGGCTGAGTATGGAGCACGAAGCGCCCCAGCAGTACGATGTGCTGGCGCTGGATGCCTTCAGCAGCGACGCGATCCCGGTGCACCTGCTGACGGT
>SKKI01000275.1 GCA_007121565.1 Phycisphaerae bacterium | reverse complement strand
GGGGTGGTTGCGTCACCCTGTGTATATTCGTCGTTACTATCCGTTTCCCATTTGGCCGCTTTGCGGCCATGGAATTTTACTTGTTTTATACCCCCTCCCCCCTTCGGGGTACTCCCCCTTGACAGGGGGAGAGATTATATTAGCGATTCGCGGGTACTGGCCCTTGACAGGGGGAGAGCTTTATCAAGCTGAGACTTGAATTGTGGACGGGGGTGTGGTAGAAAGCATTGGAGATAATGGGACAGATACGGTTTATATTGGGTCGCGCAGGCACGGGCAAGACAACGCACTGTGTCCAGGCGGCGGCCTCGGCCCTGCTGGACGGGGGCGGCGAGCCGCTGATTCTGCTGACGCCTGAGCAGGCGACGTACCAGATGGAGCGGGCGGTGCTGGCCCGGCCGGGCGTGGCAGGATTCAGCCGCTTGCGGGTGCTGTCGTTCAATCGGCTGGCGTTCTGGCTCAACCGGCGGCTGGGCTCGGCGGCGGAGCTGTCGCGGCTGGGGCGGCAGATGGCCGTGCATCGGGTGCTGCTGCAGCAGGCCGAGCAGTTGGAGCTGTACCGCAACGCCGCCGGCAGGTTGGGGCTGGCCGAGAAGCTCAGCGGCCTGTTGACCGAGCTGCAGCAGGCCGATTGTACGCCGCAGCAGATCGCCGCTTTGGCCCGGCAGCTTCAAGCCGCACAACCCGGCACCGCGACCGCCCGCAAATGGCTGGACATTGCGCGTATATATGCCGAATACGCTGCTTTTTTTGAAGACGCATCAACAGATCTGCAGAACCCGGAAGCTCAGCTCACCCAGGCGCGGCGCGACATTGCCGAGGCGGCGTTTGTCAACGGGGCGCATATCTGGGTGGACGGATTTTCGGGCTTTACGGTCCAGGAGCGGGAGATGCTCATCGAAATGGCGCGGCACTGCAAGACGATGCGCATCGCCTTGTGTCTGGACCCGGCCAGGCTCGATCTTGAAAACACCGATCCGAACCTGCTCGATCCGACGGGGCTTTTTTATACGACCGAGTGTACATACGCGGAACTTCTCGGGATTTTTCGCACATGTCGTTTTGCCATCGAGACGCCTCAGATTCTCAGCGATCCGCTGCGGTATGCCACAGCGCCGGCGCTGGCGCATCTTGAGGCGGCGCTGGCCTGCGATATCCCGTCTGCACCGGCACGTGCCGCCAATGGCGCTGTTGAGATCGCCTGTTGCGGCGATCTGCGCGGCGAGGCCGAGTGGACGGCGGGGCGCATCTGTGAACTGGTGCGGCAAAAGGGCTATCGCTATCGCGACATCGCGGTGGCGGCGCCGGAGATGGAACAATGCGGGCCCTACCTGGAGTCGGCCTTTGCGCGGCACGGCATTCCCTGCTTTCTGGATCGTCCGGCGGCGGTGCGGCATCATCCGCTGGCCGAGACCCTGCAGGCGGCGCTGGCGGCGGCCGAGGGCTTTGAGACCATGGATATCTTGTGCTATCTCAAAAGCGGGCTGACCGGCCTGGCCGGCGAGCCGATCAACCGGCTGGAGCGGTACTGTCTGACCTACGGCATCGAGCGGGACGACTGGACGGACGCGGCGGCGTGGCAATTTGCCGCCGCCGAGCAGCCCGACGAAGACGGCCCGACCCAGCAGCTCAGGCAGACGGTGGTTGCGCCTTTAACAGCGCTGCATGAGGCGGTCTTTGCCAATGATGAGCCGCTTGAGGCGGCGGCGTTTGTGCGTGCGGTGTGGGCGCTGCTTGAGCGGATCGAGGCCCGAAGGACACTTGCGCTGTGGGCCCGGCACGACCCGACCGATACGCAGGGCCATCGGCAGATCTGGACGCAGCTTACGGCGGTACTGGACCAGATGCAGCGTGTGTTTGCCGGACGGCCCGAACCGGTCGGGGTCTTTGTTTCGGTGCTGACCGAGGCGCTGTCGTCGCTGACGATTAAGCTGATTCCGCCGACGCTGGATCAGGTGTTGATCGGCTCGATTGAGCGGAGCCGTCATCCTGATGTCCGCGCGATGTTCCTGATCGGGGCAACGCAAAAACAGTTTCCCACCCCGCTGTCAACGACGGATATTCTGGGCCGGCATGAACGCCGGGCGGCACAGGACCGGGGGCTGGAACTGCCCGACACGCTGAGCCGACAGCTTTGCAAACGCCATTATCTGGCGTATATCGCGCTGACACGGGCCTCGGAGTACCTGGCGATAAGCTTTGCCCAGCAGGACGAAAAGGGGTCGCCGGTTGTGCCGTCGGTGTGGATCGACAGGCTTGCGGCGCTGTTTACCGATGTGCGGCCTCGTCCGGCGGGCATTCGGCAGTCGCCCCTGCAAAGTCAGAACGCCGCCGACCTGGCCGAGCGGCTGGCGGCGGCCTGCGGCAAGGATCGTCCGCCGATGGCGCAAACCGACGCGGCGGCATTTGTCCTGCACCAGGCGATGGCCTCGGCCCATCCGGCCATACGCCAGGCGGCCAGGCAGGTATTCGACGCCCTGACCTACACCAATACCGCCGAGCTGACTTCGGAGGCAACGCGTGACCGGTTGAAGCGGATTTCGGCATTTTCCGCCTCCCGGCTGGGGACGTTCGCGGCCTGTCCGTACCAGCATTTTGCGAAATACGTCCTCAAGCTGGACAAGCGTCCGCTGCTGCGGTTTGAGCCGGTGGATATGGGCAGCTTTTATCACGCTGTGATCGAGCGGCTGTTCAGGACGCTGCAGCAGCACGGGGTCTCGTGGGCGACAGCGCCGCCGGAGCAATTGCAGCGTCTGTCCGAACAAAGTATTCAAGAGGCCATCGCCGAAAACGCGACGATGAGCGCCTTTACCCGGCGGCAGATGCATCGCCGTTATATCATCGAGCGGGCCTGCGAGGTGCTGCGGGGATTTATTCCGGCGCTGGCCGAACTGGAGCGGGCCGGGGCGTTTCGACAGGCCGCGGCCGAACAGACGTTCACGTTCGAACTGGACAAGACGATTCGGCTGACAGGCTACATTGACCGGGTGGATATCGCTGAGGGTGACGGGCAGAAGATCGCGGCGGTCTTTGATTATAAGTTAAGCCCGCGGTCGCTGAACTGGACCAAGATGATGGCCGGGCTGGATGTGCAGTTGCTGACCTATCTGCTGGCGGTGCCGTCGCTGACGGAGCAGGTTCGGGCCGATGCGATTGCCGGGGCGTTTTACCTGCCGATTGAAACCGGCGGCAAAACCGTCACGCCGGATGCCGTCGCCAAAGAGCAGGACAAATTTGCCTGCAAGGCGACCGGGATTTTCAACGGCGCGTTTGTTGAGACACTGGATCGCGACGCCCATCAGTGGAGCCGGTATTACAACTTTTACGTTGGCAAGGACGGACAGCCTTACGGCCATTATAAGACAAGCGGAGCAATACAGCCGGCAGACTTTGAAACGCTGCTGACCTATGCCCGGCGGCTGATCGCCGACCTGGCCGGCGGCATCCGCAGCGGGACGATTGCCGCTCGGCCCTACCGGCTGGGCAAAGTCACCCCCTGCGCCTGGTGCGATTACAAAAGCGTCTGCCGGTTCGACTGGCAGATCAACGACTATAACATCCTTGAGACCTTTACCAAAGAACAGGTATTCGAAAAAATGAAAGGCAACACATAAACACAATGCCGGCCCGAAGCCAG
>SKKI01000062.1 GCA_007121565.1 Phycisphaerae bacterium | reverse complement strand
GGGTACTGGCCTTTATGACTGAATTGAGAATTGGGAATTAAGAATTGAGAATTCTTGAGGGGGTTGGGGGCGAATCTTTTTTAATCCACGGCCTTACGGCCGAGGCTACAAGATGGCGCCTGCTGCGCAGGCTGTGGAAAGTTAAAGGGTAAAAAGTAAAGAGTAAAAATGTCGAGTCGGCTGAAAGCCGGGCTGAAATGATACCACCCCGTCCGCCTGCCTTGGCAGGAGGGGAGCTTGTGTGATGGGCGATGTTTTGCTATCGGATGGACAGTGGATCTGCCAATGCAAAACGTGCTTCGCTGTGGGTGTTTGAAAAATAACTGTTCGCAAGCATTGCCGAATCAAACACTTATGAACCGTCCCCGTGAGGATTCGAACCTCAAACCTTTGGCTCCGGAGGCCAACGCTCTATCCGTTGAGCTACGAGGACTCATTGATGGCGGTATTATACGGGAGTCGTGTTTGGGTGTCAATACAGCATTTTTTAGGCCAGCAATTCCGCAACTTTTCGTATCGGGTTTTGAATTTTCGGCTTAACTGTACGTTTTTTCTGTATTTATGGCAATTGTTCACGTTTTCTGTCGGTCGGGCATTAATGCGACTTTGCTTTTTGAGGGATTTTGATGCGAAATTGCCTAACCGCAAGAACTTACAGCAACATAAAAATCACGTTGCGGAATTGCTGGGTCGGTTAAACGCTTTCGATAAGGACGCACTTGCCCTGTCGGCGGAGCTTGTCGGCGATGAGGGGAACGATCTTTTCGCGGGTCAGGACGCCGCGCTGGACAAAACAGGTATCTTCGTTGGCGGGGTTCTTTCCGCTGCCCAGAAGGATATACAGCCGGTCGGCAGCGGTCATCAAATCGTACAGCTCGGTGACTGCGTTGATTTCATAAAATGTCTCGGGGTCCAGTTCGAGGATGTTGTTTAATTGGTTCAGTGTCACAGCGCCTTCGGTAACCAGGTCGATGCCTTCGAGAAGGTACTTGGGCGGCGCGATCAGGCTGGCCGGTTCTTTTTCAATCTCAATGGCGCGGCTCAGCACGCGGGCGACTATCTCGGCGGTGGTGGCCCCGCAGACGACTTTCGGGCCGGGCCGGGCCATGAACCGCTCCACGACGGGGCGGTCTTTGGTTTTGTCGGCCGGCGGGCCGGTCAGGATGTTCAGCGGGCAGGCCGGTCGGCAGGCAATCCAGGCAACCGTGGCATCATCGTGATCGATACCCTTGTTCAGCGCCAGGGCCTTTTCCTGGATAAGCAGCGGCAGATCGGACATCGGGTGTTGACCCAAAAGGCGGTTGATGGCGTCAGCCACACCCTGCGCCTGCCAGCCGTCGGGGTGGGTATCCATGCCGGCCTGAGTGATGCCGTCGCTGAGCAGCAGCAGCCCCTCGCCGTTTCGCAGATAGCAGGCCGATTCGCTGCCGGCAATCGTGCCGTGCATAAAGTGCCGCATCGCCAGCGGCTGGGCCTGGCGGGGGGTCACCCAGATCGGCGGCGGCGCTTCATAGGCGAAGACCTGCGCCTGTCCGTTGGTGCGGATTTGCGCAACGGTAAAAGCGGCGTAAGGCTTGCCGGGCTGCTTGTACTGCTCCATCGAGGCGGCAATGCGCAAAAATGTCTCGCGCAGGGAAAAGCCGCGGGCCAGCATCTGCTCGCAGCGCGCCCGGCACATCGCGGCCGCCACATGCGCCGCAGCGCCGGATCCGATGCCGTCGCAGACGACGATAGTGGTTTCGGTCTCACTGCGCAGCACCGAGGCGACATCGCCGCAGGCCTGACGGCCCTGTTTGGCGCGTTGCCGGATCGTTACTTCGACGTGTAGAAGCCGTTGGGCCATCGGTCGGTATCCTTGTCCGGCGGGGGGGCGTTCTGGGCGATCTGCATCAGATTGACCAGCAGCTTTTCGCTTTCGGCGGTGCTTTGGCCGAGGTACTCGGCGATTTTGCCGGCCATATCCACCTGGTGACGCAGCAGGTTTTGTGCCTGCTGAAGGGTCTGGGCCTGCAGTTGGTCGTATTGACGTTTGCTGGTGACCGCCCGCGTGAGGTTGACGAAAATGCCCACAAGCTGACCTTCGTCCTGCAGCGCGTAGATGACCTCGTGACAGAACAGGCTGTACTTTTCGTGATGGACTGTCGCTTCAAACAAGTCCTGCCTGCCGGAGGCAACCGCCTGGAACGGCGCGGCATCCATCAGGTAGGAGACCGGTTTGCCGCAGACCGCATCGGTACACATAAACAGCCGTTTGAACGACGGGTTGATATGCAGGATCGTCAACTGCTCATCGAGTATGATGATGCCGTTGGGACTGGTTTCGATGATGCGGTCGGTGCGCCGCTCGGCCAGCCGACGCACCCAGGAGACGCACATGTCCGGCTCGGCCATCCGGCGCAGGACGGCGATGGCCTGCCGGCGGCAGGTCAGATAGCCGCAGGCGCCGCAGTTGAGCTGGTCGGCGGGGTTTTGTTTGCCGGTCTTTTCCAGAACATGGCGAATCTGGTCTTCGGTGACGGTCTCTTCCCGGAGTCGGTCTTCGCTGAATGTCTGGTCCAGCTTCACCGGCGGCGCAGTCTTGTCTGCCTGATCGGCATGATCGATGTAGTCCAGAACAGAGCGCTTGCGCTGCAGGAGCGTTTTTTCGCAGGCGATGACCGGGCCGTTGATGCAGCCCTGGGCGCAAAACAGCGGCTCAAGCACACACCCGTCAGCGTCCGCGGTATCCAGCGCATCGCAGATGGCCTCAAACCCGCTGACGATTACATTGCGGGTATCGCAATAGTCCAGCGGCAGCGCGGCGGTTTTCAGGCAGCCGCCTTCCAGCGGAAAGAGGCGCGAGGTCCGGGTGGGGCTTTCATCGAAGGCGCTTTCTTCAAAATCGGCCAGTTTGATCTCGGCCATCGCGAACCACTCGAGCAGCTCTTCAAAGGTCAGGGCAAGGTCCACCGCCGCATCGGGGTCGGCCTGCAGCTCGGCCTTTTTGGCCACACACGGCCCGATAAAGATAACCTTGACATCGTCGCCGAGTTTGGCCTTGATCGCCCGCCCATGCGCACGCATCGGCGAGACCACCGGCGCCAGGTTGTCGCACTGTTCGGGGCGATAGCGGCGGATGTACTCGACGACCGCCGGGCAGGCGGTGGCAATGGTCATCTGGTCGGGCCGGCGGCGGGCATGCTCGGCGGTCTCGGTCGCGACCCAGTCGGCCCCGCAGGCCGTCTCGGCGACATACCCAAAGCCGAGCTTTCGCAGGGCCGAGGGGATTCTGCGGATCTGCCAGTTATCGAACAGGCAGGCAAACGACGGCGCGATGCTGGCCGCGACGCGACCGGCCCGCACCATCTCCATCGCCTCGGCCAGGTCTTTGCGATAGCTTTTGGCCTTTTGCGGGCACTGGCGGATGCAGGTGCCGCAGGAGACGCACCGCCGCTGATCGACGAAGGCCTGATCGTCGCGGATGCCGATGGCCTCGACCGGACAGACGCGAAGGCACCGGTAGCAGTCCCGGCATCGCGCCCGGTTGGTAAAGACGACCTGATTGTGGCTTTGTCCGAAATCCATAGAGTTAATTCTTAATTCTTAATTCTTAATTTTGAATTCGATTCAGGAAGATCAGTTTTCTTTGTCGTTATACGGTT
>SKKI01000255.1 GCA_007121565.1 Phycisphaerae bacterium | reverse complement strand
TTTCAACCTTTTCCCGTTTGAAAGCGTTGTAAATGACGGTTGACAAATAAATTGTAAAAATTTTTTATGTATGGGTTGATTTCCCTTTTGGAATTAGGTAAAATTACTGAGAACAAGGGACGATATAAGAGCGTACTATCTGTTAAAGAAAAGCAAAACACAATAAATTGAGAAAATAAAAATATGAAATATTAAAAACATTACCCTCCTCCTCCTTCTAATGCCAGGTTCTATGCCTGGGAATGAGCAGCGGTTTCCTCCTTGCCGCTGCTTTTTTTTTGATATCTCCAGTTCAAGTAATTTTGTATCCTGTTTTTAAGGCGAGTACTCTTCTGAATAGCAACCTGCCGGGGATAGCCGACCACTCACTGTTTCTACGTCAACACTAACCTGTGCCCACCCTTACGGGCGTGACGTCCGATAATCCTTACTGTGCATTATCCTGGCACTTTTTCATACTCGCCTTCAATCGGAAGCTGTCGGCGATCATTTCAAAATGTGAACATGATGCGTCAATCGATCCAGCAACGCGCCGGCCAGCCGTTCATCATCGGCTCACACTCACCAGCCAGCCCCCCCTACCGCAATGCGGAGGACGGAGATTGTCATTAAGCGTTATGTCGCAGACAGTTACAATAAGATTTCAGCCCAACAGAATGGGCTTGGCCCCCTGTCGGCGGGAAAGCTCACAAGGTTTCGCCAGCGGTTAGGCCCATCTGCTCGGTCAGCCGCTCAAAGTCGTCCAGGCAGTAATAATCGATGATAATCCGGCCGCGATGGCCCTTCTTTTTGGCGTCGATGGATACCTTGGTGCCGAGAATAGACTGCAATCGACTTTCAAGGTCTAATATATATGATTCTTTGGTCTGTTTCTTTTCGGCAGGCTCCTTATCTGTTTCGAGGTACTTGCGCACCAGTCGCTCCACTTCCCGGACACTGAGCCGCCCTGCCATCGCGCGATTTGCCAGTTTTCGGCGAAGCTCGTCAGACGGCAGCGCCAGCAAGGCCCGCGCGTGGCCCATCGATAGCTGGTTGCCAGTGAGCATATCCTGAAGGTCTTTCGGTAAGTCAAGCAGTCTCAGGTGGTTAGCGACAACTGTGCGATCTTCGCCCAGCTTCCGGGCCGCCTCGGTTTGGTTAAGCGAAAACGATTGGATGAAATGTTGATAGGCCCGGGCCCGTTCGATGGGGTTCAAATCCGTCCGGTGGATGTTCTCGACCAGCGCCAACTCGAGCATTTCTTCATCGGTCGCCGAGCGCACCAGTGCGGGAATGTTCTCATGGCCTGCCTGCGACGCAGCACGAAAACGCCGCTCTCCGGCGACAATTTCATACGAATCGCCGTTTTTTCGCACAATAATGGGCTGAATCACGCCGTTTTCACGAATCGAGCGTGTCAGCTCTTCCAATTCAACTTCATTCCAGACCGTTCGCGGCTGATAGGGATTGGCTTTGATTTGGGACAGTGGAATCTCAAACTGACTTCTTTGCATCTGCACATCCGGCGGCAGGGACAACGGAGGGTCTGCCTTGTGTGCGGGGTTTGATCTTGCGGTATCGCCGGGCGGGGTCTTCTGAACAGGACCCAGTAAAGATTCCAGTCCACGGCCCAGGTGTGCTCGTTTGGTCTTTTTGCTGCTGGACATAGTAACCTCCATGTCATATTAAATGAACGGGTTCGTCTTTGATCGTTTCGGCAGTTGTAACGACATTGCTCCAGAATTTCCACACAAAAATCACAAAATTTGCGTGTTTCACGTGGAACATGGCGAATTATTATCAAAATCGAACGACTGTTTCACGTGAAACAGTACTCTGGACAGGTATGCAGGCAGGAAGTGGCCGAAAAAGGGCGGTTGAAAGGTTTTGTTAATGGATATAAGACGGCTCGGAAATGCCGTACAGAGACATGACCTGCTGGTCAATCGCGTCCAGTTGAGCTTTGGGGATGACCACGGTAGGGGAGTCCAGTTCAAACTCAACCACGTGAAACGGCCGATCGGAGCGGTCATTCAGTGCGTCGTACAAGTGCTGAAAAGACCCGATATCGGTGCCGTTGACGGAGCTGACGACAAGCCGGCCAAGCTGGTGATAGCCCAGGTTCGCCTCGGTCGGCAGCACATAGCTGAGCAGGACGATGTCGCTTCGCTGGTCAGTGGGGCCAAACGCCCGGTCACGAAAGTACTGAAACAAATGCGGCGGGACCTTTCCCTGCCAGCCGTCGCCCCACAGGGTCATATAGTCCCGCGTCAGCACTTGAAACACAAACCCGCCGGTTACGAGGTACTGCGGACGCCGGTCATATATATAGTAGGGCACCAACATCTTGCCGGCATCAATATCAAGCACTTCGACATCTACAGACTCTTCTTTCTCGTTTCTCCAGATCACAAACTCCAGTGTTTGCCCGACCGGCACTCGGGCGATCAGATGCTCAAAGCCCAGGCGGTCATAACGCTGGTCTTCATAGCGCCCATGGGCGTTGAGCCGGTGGCCGTCAATGCTGAGAATCACATCACCGGCCAACAGGTCTAAATGCCCGGTACCCATTGTATATACAGAGGTTACATAAATTCCATCACGCTGATCTTCGGGCAATTGGAGGTATTTGCGAACCGCCGGATCCAGCAGCGGGGTTGTCTCAAAGCCGATTGCGCCGAAGCCGCGGTAGGGCGTCCCGGCCGCGGCCGTCAGGAACCGGTTAATCGTCTCGGCCGGGATCAGCCCGACCTCCGAATCGCTGCTCCAGCAGGCAATGCCCACCGGCACATCATCCAGACAATAGAGCTCGCCGGCGCCGGTGGACCGCGATGGACTGGTCAGCACATATTGAAGCTGCCTGGCGAAGGACACCGTCGAAAATCGCACCTCAGCGCGATCCAGCGTGGCACGCGCCTGGGTGATATCGCCGTCGGAGCCGAGCCGAAACGCAGTTAACTCTCTATTTCTAATGAACTTATCTGAGAACACAACCGGTTTTAACGGCGTCTGTACGGCCGTCTCGTCAAGCTCAAGCAGGCACAAATTGGCTTCGTAGTCGATAACGGTGATCTCGGCCGGAATAAATTCGTTCTGATCGTGCCGCCGCACGCGAATCGAAACCGCATTGGAAAGCGGCGCCGCGGTCGTCAACACCGCAGTCGGCCCGACCGCCGTGCCATACGTCCCGACCGTGGCGACACCGGTCTGCCGCCAGGGCTGGAGCTGCTCCCAGCCGACCCGCGACGATTCGATATAGACCATCGAATCGGCCATCCGCTCGGCAGGATCAATGGCGTTTTCGGCTGACAGCAGGGGGGTCAAAACAGCGATAACGATACTGATAAATGCGTTTTTGTTCATCATATTGCCTTTTGTTAGTTGGCCGCGGACGGCACGTTATAACGACGTAGAATAGCTTCGTGACGCCGGCGGGCCGCGTCGGCATCGAGGATCATCGGGCTGTCATTGTTCATAAACCGAACGATCCAGTAGCCGTCGGTGTCGGTGTCAAACGCGGCCTGTAAATCATCCAGGGCATTGATTTTGATGCCATTTACGGTTTCGACAACCTGATTCTTAAAGCCGGTCACGTAGGCATTGACCTCATCGGGCAAAATCTCCGACAAGACAACAAATTCCCTGCGTTCGGGATCGTCTATTAAGTGATTGGCGTGCATGAATA
>SKKI01000251.1 GCA_007121565.1 Phycisphaerae bacterium | reverse complement strand
GGGTCCTGACGTAAAATCGACCGCAGGCACTTGGCAAAGGTCAGGTCGATTTCCGGCCGAATCTGCACCTGAATCAGGCCGTCAATGTCGTATTCGACCGGGTTTTCTGTGGTGATGATTTTCGTCTCGGGGTTATTGAGCTCTTTGAGACAGGAATACAGGGTGGTGGTTTTGCCCGAGCCGGTCGGTCCGGTCACCACCACAATCCCGTTGGGTTTATGAATCAACTGGCGAACCATCGACAGCTCGTGGTCCCTGAGCCCCAGCAGGTCCAGTTTCAGGTCCACCTGTGTCCGGTCCAGCACACGCAGCACCACGCTCTCGCCGAACATGGTCGGCAAAATACTCACACGCAAATCCACCGGATTGCCGCTGACCATCAGCGGGATACGTCCGTCCTGCGGCAGGCGGCGCTCGGCAATGTCCAAGTTGGCCATGACCTTGATACGGCTGCTCAGGGCCATCGCAATATGCTTGGGCGGCGGCACCATTTCATACATCACGCCGTCAATGCGGTAGCGGAGCTTGTATTCTTCTTCAAAAGGCTCAAAATGGATGTCGGAGGCTTTGTCGCGAATCGCCTGAAGCAGGACCAGGTTCAGCAGCTTCTTAACGCCGGTCGAGTCGGCCATCTCCTGCAGGGAATCCAGATCGATACTCTGATCGCGCCCCCCAAACTGCGTCAGCGACACATCGCTCTCGATTTCGCCGATCAACTCGTTCATGCTGGATTCTTCTTCTTTGTAGTACTTATCAATCGCCGCGTCGACGGCCTCCCGGTTGGCGATCTTGGCCTCCACGGTAAAGCCCAGCAGCGTGTTGAGATCGTCAATCGCGCGGAAATTATCAGGATTGTCCAGCACGACGGTCAGGCGATTGCGAGATTTATCAAACTCCAGAGGAACCACGCGATGATTCTGAGCAATATGAGCGGGGACTGTCTCCAGGACGTCGCCGGGAACATCAAGACCTTCGATATCAACAAACTCCATCCCCCGCTGGCCGGCCAATGCCACATCGAGATCCTGTTTTTTGATCAGGTTATTCTCAAGGAGGAACTGACCTAATTTAACCTTGCCGCCTTTTTTCTTTTGCTCGACCAGACATTCACGCACCTGCTCCCGCGTCAGCAAACGCATCTTAATCAAAATGCGACCCAACGAACGGCCTTTTAATTCGTTGACTGGCGGTATCTTTGCCATATGTCCACTCTCCGCGTCTTGAATTTCCTAAACCGATGCTAAAAAAAATCAACAGGGCTTTGGGCCCGCGAACACGGCCAAGATAGCCGTGCTACAATTTACAAGTTCCTATGTGATCAGTGGCACTTCCGCTTTTGGGGTAGAGACGGATAAGCCACTATACTCATTATACGGACGTACAAAACAAAAAACAAGAATTTTCTACTTAGACACTTAGCTTATGACACAAGATTTTATGCAAAAAAACCATATATTGTCCTTGATGTAAGAAAAAATAGTGAGGAAACCCTGAAACATCGCGGCCGAAATAAAATTGCAAAAAATTGATTTTTGAAATCAAATATCAGTTGTACACTAAGTATGTAACGCAGAATGTTTTTAGAGAATCCGCCTATCATTGACCGTATTCGACTTTATGTTTGTCCTGTTTTAAGCACTTGACCATACTCGTCATCCACTTTCTTTTTCATTTTTAGGGGAGCGCCGGCTTTCTTTTCAGCTTTTTCCATCACCTCGCTCGGGTTTCGCGACTTATCGACCATTTCATCGAGTTCAATCAAATCATTATCAAACAGTTCCCAGAGGTGATCATCCAGCAACTGCATGCCCAACTTCTTGCCGATCTGAATGCTCGATTCGATGCGGTACACCTTATTTTCCCGAATCAAATTGGCAATCGCCGGGGTTGCTACCATAAATTCGTACGCCGCAACACGACCGCCGCCCTTTCGAGGACACAGCGCCTGGCTCAGGACGGCAATCAGGTTTGTGCTGAGCTGAATTCGAATCTGCTCCTGCTGGCTGACCGGAAAGGCATCAATAATACGGTTGACGGTTCCCTGGCAACCGGTTGTGTGAAGTGTGCCGAACACCAGGTGGCCGGTTTCGGCGGCGGTGATGGCCGCCTCCATGGTTTCAAGGTCTCGTAATTCGCCCACCAGAATCACGTCCGGGTCCTGACGCAGGGACCGGCGCAGCGCCTCGGAAAAAGTCGGCACATCCAGCCCCACTTCACGCTGAACAATGACCGCTTTTTTGTGCGAGTGATAATATTCAATCGGTTCTTCTACCGTAATGATGTGCCGATCCAGCGTTTCGTTGATATAATTAATCATCGAGGCCAGTGTTGTTGTCTTACCGGAACCGGTCGGGCCGGTCACCAAAAACAAGCCGCGCGGCCGACGGCACAAGGACGCACATATTTTCGGCAAGCCAATCTGCTCAAAACTCAGAAGCTCCGAGGGAATCAGACGCAGTACCATCGAAATATGTCCTTTTTGGCGAAACACTGACGTACGGAACCGCCCCGCATCGCCGAATGCAAACCCGAAGTCTGTTCCGCCAACTTCCTGCAGTTCCTGCTGGTTGCGCTCCGGCGTAATGCTTTTCATCAGCGATACCGTGTCATCGGCCTCCAGGACCTTCGTATCAAGTGAACGCATCCGGCCGGACATGCGAAGCACCGGCGGACGTCCCACTACAATATGCAGATCCGAGCCGCCCATTTTGATGCAGGCATCCAGCAAACGATCAATTTGAAGTGTTGCCATAATCGATTCCTGTTTGAGTACAATAAATCAATTCATTCGAAAAACAGTCCCGAATCGGGCACAATCATGCGTCTGTCACCAACCCTTCGGCCTGCGTGGCCTTTGCGATCTCAGACGGCGATGTGACACCGCGGAACACCTTGATCCTGCCGTCCTGAAGCAGGGTTTTCATGCCGGATGCGATAGCCGCCTTACGCAGCTCACCGGAAGGCGCGCGTGCATAGGCCAAATCGCGCAGTTGACTGTTCATCTCCAGCATTTCAAAAATTGCGATTCGCCCTCGAAACCCCGTTCCCTGGCAGCGGTTGCAGCCGGCCCCTTTGTAGATCGGATTTTTACGTATTTCATCCGGAGTGATATTCAGCAAGCGCAGAAAGTGAGGATCGGGGGACTTATCGACGGTTTTGCAATTGTCACAAATCACACGCACCAGCCGCTGGGCCATGATGGCCTGAATCGAGCTGGCCACCAGGAACGGTTTGACTCCCATGTCGATCAACCGGGTAATCGCGCTGGGGGCATCGTTGGTATGCAGCGTGCTGAACACCAGGTGACCGGTCAAGGCCGCCTGAATCGCGATATCGGCCACCAGCCCGTCGCGGATTTCACCAACCAGAATGATATTGGGCGCCTGGCGCAACATCGACCGCAAAATCCATTCAAAAGTGAACCCGATTTCCGTTCGAACCTGGCACTGGTTGATACCGGTGATATTGTACTCAACCGGATCCTCGGCCGTAATAATTTTTTGATCGGGACGGTTCAGTTCCTGAAGGGCCGAATACAGCGTCGTCGTTTTACCCGAACCGGTCGGCCCGGTAACCAGGAAAATGCCGTTGGGTCGCTTGATGATTTTTTTAAATCGCTGATAGTCCTCGGACTCAAAGCCAATGGCCTGAATGCCGATATTGACCGAATCCGGCCGCAAAATACGCAATACCGTGCTTTCTCCGTGATAGCCGGGCAGACACGAGACACGAAAGTCAATATCCTGATTTTCGATCGTGCGTTTGATACGTCCATCCTGCGGCAGACGGCGCTCGCCGATATCCATGCCCGACATAATCTTGACGCGCGCCATAATCGGCGCCTGCATATTTTTCGGGATGTTATCGCGCTCGACACAGACCCCGTCAATCCGGTAGCGCACCCGCACACGGTCGGCCATCGGCTCGACGTGAATATCGCTGGCACGCAGCTTTACCGCTTCGTCGATGATCAGATTGACCAGTCGGACGATCGGCCCTTCGGCGTCATCGCCCTGGTCTTCGGCGGCCTGAGCACGTCGGACCTCCGCTTCAATCGCATGCCCGGCCTCCGCCAGTTCAGCCGCCGTCGCATCGATACTGTTGCGCACTTCGTCGGTACTGGTCTTGCCCTTGATATAAGCATCGATCTTGCTTGGACTGGCAAGGCAGCAACGCAGTTCGGTATTAAGGCGAAACCGAAGCAGATCCTGCAAATCCAGATCCATCGGGTCTTTAACAGCAACTTTTAATTCCCCGTTATCCTGCCCCAGCGGCACAACATAATGCTTTTTGATGAGTTCTTCAGGAATGAGCTTCGAGGCATTGGCGGGTATGTCCACCTCATCCAGGTCCACATACTCGAGCTTGAATTGCTTGGCCAATGCTTCGGTAATCTGATCTTCTGTCGCCAGCCCCATCTCAATAAGCACCTCGCCCAGCCGTTTATTGGACGCCTTGGACTTTTTGATGGCGCGGATCAGATTGTTTTTATCGACAAATCCTTTGCGATAAAGAATTTCGCCTAAATGTCGTTGTTTTTTCTGCATTCGTACCTATGGGCAGCCTAATAAGAGTGTTTTTGCGTTCAATGTCTTTTCTTGATTGTATCACACTCGTCCGATCAGGTCAAATGGTCAATTCAAGTCGAAGAAGATTTAACGCGGTTTGCGCCGCCCGCAATCGCACTAATTCACGTCCCGCATTGGGGAAATGAAACCGATGGACCTGACATTTTTCGTTGTTCAACACACTGATATAGACAAGTCCCACAGTTTTTTGTTCCGTTTGGCCGCTTGGACCGGCAATCCCGGTAATCGCTATAGCGCAATCAGCCCGGGCTTTTCGGGCCGCCCCCTGGGCCATGGCTTTTGCCACCGGCTCGCTGACGGCCCCGAACTGCTCGATTAAATCCGTACAGACCCCCAATTGTTCGATTTTTGCCTTATTGCTGTAGGTTACCCATCCAAAATTGAAATATTGACTGGCCCCGGGCACATCGGTCAATAATTTGGACACAAGTCCCCCTGTACAGGATTCCGCTACCGCAAGTGTCTTGTTCTGAGCACTGAGCAGTCGCCCGAGGACATCCTGAAGCGTTTGTTCGCCGGTGCCGAACACAAGCGGGCCAAGAATTTTTTCCAGTTCGGCCCGCTGCTCGGCAAGTAAAAATTCAGCCTGCCGCTCGTTGGGCGCCGAGGCGATCATCTGAAGCGTTATAATACCTGCGCTGATGGTGCAGTTGATCAGAGGATTGCGGCCTCGCCGCATCCGGTCGCCAAGCATCTGGGCAATAGACGATTCGCCGGCTCCATAACATCGCAGGTTGGCCGAGCGGATAACCGGGCCGCCCAGTCGCCGGCGGATCTGAGGCAGCACAGAAGCCTCACACATGGCCTTCATCTCCGACGGCACGCCGGGCATCAGGGCGATCAGTTTATGTTCCGTCTGGTACAGGATGCCCGGAGCTGTACCGCAGGGGTTATCAATCGGCTCGGCCCCTTTGGGCACATACGCTTGTGTCCGATTGCGGGCGGGCATCGAAAGGCCTCGCGTGGAGAAAAACGCCTCAATTCGCCCGGCCAGCTCAGGGTGATATTCCAACTCAACGCCGAGATACTCCGCCAGCGCATTGCGGGTCAGATCGTCATCAGTCGGTCCCAGCCCGCCGGTCACAAGCACGATATCCGCCTGCCCCGCCGCCGCCTGCAGCGCCGCGACGATATCAGCCGTCTCGTCGGCAACCAGGTGAACCGATGCCGTCCGCACGCCCATCGCAAACAATCGCCCGCCGAGCCAGGCCGCATTGGTATCCACCGTCCGGCCGCACAACAATTCATTACCGACACTAATTAACGCAGATCGATTCATCTCAGCTCGCTGACTTCAGCAAGGATAATGCTGATTAAATTCCAAGATTGACACCCTGTGCTGGAATAGTATACAGACTTACAGTGAGTCGTCAATTCGCAAATGGCTTATTGATGATAGGCGACTGTGAGAACATCACCATATCCAGACAAACAGGAGCGATTATACAAGAAACACTTTTGCCCAGGTTGACGGATGATTTTCAGTTGCCCTGTCAATGGCCTGTACCCCCCCCGCTGTCGAGCTGCTGATTTCAATAAACGGCGCCGTTGATTGCAAATCAGTGGCTAAGCACCGCCCCCTGTTGACTGCGGACTTCGGCGATGGTGGATAAGATAATATCCGCCTGACGACGTACATCAGGGTCGGCGTGCGTCACGCGGGCGTTCCATTTGCGGTACTGGTCATTGAGCCGGGCGCGCAGCGCGTCGGGCGTGAGCCTGTCCCGGATTCCCAGCAGCAGCGGCGCCCAGCGGGCCGAACAATGGTCGGTTACCAGCCATTTCTGGCATAACACCTGAAACCGCTGTTCGGCAATGCCCAACTGCTCGGCCAGCGACCAGAGCAGCGTCTCCTGCCTGTCGGTTGGCGCCGGATGCAGCGCGGCGACCTGCAGCACCAGGTCCATTGTCGCCCCCGCATCGGACTTGCGACCCCATGCCAGGACACACTCGCACGCCGCGGCCGTATCCAGCACCCCCTCCGGGCTCATCAGCCGGTCCAGGGGTTCGGTCAGGGAACTGCGCGGCGTAAAATGCTGCGTTTTTTCCGCGATCCAGTCGCCGATGAGATCGGCGGCCTTTTGGACATACGGCTGCTCGACCGCTGCGCAGGCAAGCTCCACGGCAGCCCGCAGCACCGCCTCGTGCCGTTCCTGCATTTCGACAAAACCGTCATAACGGGCCACATATTCAGTGCAGGTCTGTGCCTGAGCGAACACCTGTTGATGGTCGCGGCTGACAATCGCCACCTGCACCTGGATTTTCCGGCGGCCGCGACGCGCAAAGCGAAGCTGATGCAGGGGGATTTTGACAACGGAAACGGGCTTGGGCAGAACGGAATGCCGGGAGGGAATCACGCCGTTATGCGCCTGGTAATGAAACACCGGTGAGTGTGACCGCTGCCATTGCGGTTCGGCCGCGAGAACCGGTTCGGCGCAGGCGTGTCCTTCGGTGACATCCAGCAGCTCCACACGCACGTCGGTATCGAGATTGTCGCAGGGGACGCGGACGCCTCCGCACATGCTGACACACAGAAAACGGTCTTCATACGATGGACAGGTCTCATCCAACACCTGCTCGGCCTGACAGCGGAACCGCCGGCCTCTTGAAAACGCCCATAGAGCGGCCAGCAGCCTGCTCATCGCGGCCAGCGCATATCGCCCGGCCAAAACGATCTGTTTGCTGACATGTTCCACCGTCATTGAACCTGTCCTTGTCCTTGATTACTGGACCTTGTAGGCGCTGATTTCCTCGGCACTCTGCCGGATATCGGCTTGTTTTATCTGTCCCTTGTCACCGGCGTTGAATTCCATCTCGAGCGACCGCCCGGATTCTTCATCCAGAAAGGTACAGTGCATTCGCTGATTGGCATCGTAGCTGTAGCGTACACTGATCGGCTGATTGGCGGGACGATCGGGGGGAAGCTTGAACTCTTCGGCCGCGATGCGGTTGACGAATTCCGGATCCTCGTCTTCGCCTTGTGTAACGATAACCTGAAGCTCGGACTGCCCTTCAGCCATCGTATAAAACGTCTGGGTCGCCTCACAGGGCAGCGGTGTATTTTTCTGCAGGATGATACTGTTGCGTACGACGTGCCGGCCGGTCTCTTTGTCCAGCGGCGCACACAGGGTTCCATAGCTGTGGTTGCAGACGTCCTGCAGCCTGACATCGCGCAGCCCGGCGGCAATGCCCGAAGCGACGCTTTGGGGATTGTCTCGCATCAGCGTCAGCCCGGCATGGATCGCCGCGCCCAGCGCGACACATTCGTCCACGTTCACGGCGTTTTCAGGGGCACGGTCGAACTTTCGAGTCAATCGCTCCTGAATGGTCGGGATGCGTGTGCTTCCGCCGACCAGCAGCACCTGGCTGATATCCTCGACGCCGCATTTGGCCTCTTCCAGCGCCACCTCGATCAGGATTTCGGTTCGCGCAATCAGCGGCTCGATGGCTTGTTCGAACTGCTCGCGCGTGATCTCAACGCGCAGACTGCCGGCCGGGCCGTACAGGATCCGACGGGCCGTCGGACGCCGTGACAGCGTCTTTTTCACATCTTCGGCCTCGTCCTCATAACGGGCGCGATCCTGATCGGACTGAATCAGCTCGGTGTCGAACTCCTTGCGGTAAAGCTCTTCAAACAGCTCCAGCACCTTACGATCAAAATCCACACCGCCCAACGCGTGGTCGCCCTGGCTGCAGACGATCTTCATATCGCGGCCGTCTACATCGAGAATGGTCACGTCGAACGTGCCGCCGCCGAGGTCGTAAACCATCACGCGCCCCTTGACGCTCTGGGCCGTGGCGTAATACAACGCCGCAGCGACCGGCTCATTGACGATGCCAATGACATTCAGACCGGCCAGATGACCGGCGTCCATCGTGGCCTTGCGGCGTACTTCGTCAAAATGCGCCGGCACGGAGATGACCACGTCTTTGATGGCATCGTGCTGGCGGGAGGCGTCCTGGCAGAGCTTTTTGAGGATCAGCCCGGATATTTCTTCAGGCGTCCAGTCGCGCTGGTCAATGTTCTTTTTCCAGTCCGTATCGCCCATATGGCGTTTGATCCAGCGAACGGACCGCTCGGGATTAAGCTGGCGGCAGTTGATCGCTTCGAGCCCGATTCGAATCGCGCCGGCGTCTTCGTCGTCAAAAAATACCGCCGAGGGCGTGATGCGTTCCCCTTCGCTGTTGGGGACAATGTCCGGCCGGCCGATTTCATTGAGTCGAGCCAGCGCTGAAAAAGTTGTTCCCAGATCGATTCCTGCAATAGTACCCATGGTTTTGTCCTTTACTGTTCGGTTTCCGCCGCGTCATACAGCTTGACCTGTGCGCAGCGTACAATTTTCACCTCGTCATCGTTGACTAAATATTGATAGCCGGGACGGACGATTTCGGCAATCGTTCCGGCCAGCGCCGCATCCGAGACGGGCACGCGCTGACGAACCGCCTCGACGTATTTTTCAAGTCCTTTGAACGGCGCCTTCAGATCGGGGCCGTACTGCTCAACGCCGCTGGATTCCAGCGCGAAGACCAGCTCATCACGAATGTCCTCCAGGGCCTCACGAAGCATCTGTTCGTCACTGCCCAAGTGTTCCAGCCGGTCGTCCAGGTTGTCAATGCAGCGGATAAATCGCATGCAGAAGCGGCGTACAATCATCCAGTCGTAGCCATCCTGAAACTTGCGCATTTGATCCTGCTGGGCGGCGGCGTACTGTCGAATCGCCGAGACCTCCTCGGTCAGCTCGGTCAGTTCAGCCAATTCACTGGCGGTTGCCTGTGTGGTCATTAAATTTGTCACCGCGGGATGCTCCTCTTCGGCCTTGGGATCGATGGCCCAGCCGAAATACGAATGCTCCTGCGAGGCCGGCGCCGCGGGTGAATCCATCAGCGAAACCGCCGCCGCAAATCCATCGGGTTCGGCCGCAGGCGATGCGGGTCGATCGGACGACGGGACGGCAGGCTGCCTCGAGGCGGGCTGCTTGTCGGTGTTTTGGGTCGATTGGAAATAACCCTGCCCGCCGCGGCGCGTCTCAGGGGCGGCCGGGGCATCCGCCTCGTGCGCTTCTGCGGGATCGGATTCATCCTGATCATTGGACGCGGCGGCGCTGTCCTGAGCAGTTGAGCACACTGCATCTTGAGCCTCGGCCTCTTCGGGCTGCTCCCAGCTTTGGGCGTTGTCCAGATACCGCAGCACAAGTCCCTTCAGGATTCCGCCGGCAAACAGCAAACAGCCGGCAAACAGCAAAATACCCGATCCGCTGGCGATGACGCTGCGCCTTTCGCGCTGGCGCTGATAGTCGGCCAGACGCCGCTGCCAGTCGGCCCCGTAAAGCACTTCGGCAAGCTGTGGGGGATGACTTTTCAGACCGGCATCCAGATCCGGCAAATCGGCCATGAGCCGATCCTGCTGGTCCTGGCGAAGACGCCGCTGTATCTCCGGGCCGCCGTAGAGCCCCTGGCCCCATGGATTTTCCGCTTTCTCGGTCGCAGACAGCGCTGACCACCGGCTGTACAACGCCAGATACTCATCGGCTGAGGGCGCCTCGGCAATCGCCTCGGCCGCCTCGGCGATGCGTTGGTCCAACTGGCGTTGATGCACAATCCCCCAGCCCAGTCCGGCCGCACCGGGAATCATTAGCAGCAACGCCAAAATTGTCCAGTTCATTCGGCTCATTGTCTTACCAATCTCTCGGGCATTTAGCCAAAATACGGCATAACAACCGTTTTGCAAAATCCGGGTTATACCGTCTCCGGCCGTACCCGCCGACACCTTGCCCTTATATAGATTAAGTTACACCTGTATGTCGGTCAAACGTGACCGCAGGCTAATCAAAAAACGGTCAGCAAAAACTACCACGCTCCCCGGAAATATCCATAAGACATTGAAAATAAAAGAGATGGACAGCTTTAGACCGATAAAAGCAACCCTTGTTTTGTAAGCCTGCAAGATCAACTACACAAAACGTACCGCACAATGTCCGATAACCCAGAAAAATCAAAATACCCCTTAAAATGGCACGTTTTGGGATATTAATTTAGATTCTTATTGAAAAAGCTCTATCAAGGTGATAAATAAAGACATCAAAGGTGTCGATAACAAGGCATCGGGCACATTGTTTTTTAGAACGAACGCCGGTGATTTTAAATCAAAATAGAGGAAAAGCGTATGCACTACCAACCCTGGAAGTCTGAAATGACAGGCAACCCTGAGCCGTTCGATCCGCGGCTGCAGGTGGCCTATCAGCGAACGCGTGAGATGACGCTGGACGATTTGCTGCTGGAAAATCGGATCGTCTTCATGATCGGGGAAATCTCCTACCGGATGGCGACCGAAGTCATTATGAAGCTGCTGTACCTGGACAACCTCAAGCGGGGTGTGGAGATCAGCCTGTACATCAACTCCCCCGGCGGCAGCGTCGATGACACGATGGCTATCTATGACACGATTCGCTTTATCAATTCACCGGTGGCAACCTACTGTATCGGTCGTGCCCAGTCCGGCGCGGCGATCATTCTGGCCTCGGGCACCGAAGGCCGGCGACACGCTCTGCCGCACGCCAAGATTATGCTGCATCAGCCCTGGGGCGGCGTGACCGGACAGGCCGAGGACATTCGGATTCAGGCCGAGGAAATCCTCAAAGCCAAACAGACCATCAACAAAATCCTGTCCCGACACACCGGCATGACGGCGGACAAACTGGCCGAGGAAACCGAACGCGACAAATATATGACCGCCGAGGAAGCCCAGAAATACGGGCTGATTGACAGCGTGCTCAATGAACTGGATGAAAGCGAAAAGAAGAAGAAATAACCCCACAGACAGAGGTTTTTATGGCATTCAATAGCGCTCTTGTACCGATCGTCATCGAAAAAAGCGGCCGCGGCGAGCGGGCGTACGATATCTATTCCCGTCTGCTCAAGGACCGTATTATTTTTCTCGGCGGCGGGCTGGACGATGACGTCGCCAATCTCATTATCGCTCAAATGCTGTTTTTGAGCAACGAAGACAGCGAAGCCGATATACACTTTTATATCAATTCACCCGGCGGCGTCATCACGGCCGGGCTGGCGGTTTATGATACGATGCAGTTTCTGCGGTGCGATGTCTCGACCTACTGTATCGGTCAGGCGGCCAGCATGGGGGCGTTTCTGTTTGCCGGCGGCAAAGCCGGCAAGCGGTATATGCTGCCCAACAGCCGTGTGATGCTGCATCAGCCGCTGCTGAGCGGCGTTATGACCGGGCCGGCGACGGATATCGAAATTGAGGCCAAGGAAATGCTGCGCCTGCGCAGCCGACTGTATGAAATCCTCGCCCACCATACCGGCAAAGACGCAGCCACCATCGAAAAAGACTGCGACCGCAATTTGTGGCTGGAGGCCCAGGAGGCCATCACGTATGGCCTGGCCGATGAGGTGCTTCAAAAAGCGCCGCATGTCAGCAAACCCAAATCCAATAAAAATGATGATAATGATTAACGCCTGTCCATAACCTTGCCGGAAAGATCATAATGAGACAAGGGGTTTTAATTTTACTGCTGGTATTCACAGCGGCCGGATGTCATCACGGACGCGTTGAGGACTCGCTCTGGCAGCAGGTCTCGGAGCTTAGCGACGAAACGAGCCGGCTGTCGCTGGATGTGCAGCGGCTGCAGGAAGAAAACACGGCGCTGACCGCACAATTGCAAACCCTGGCGGGCATTGATCAGGACATTCGGATCTCGGCGCTGGTCGTGCCGGAAACCCTTCGCATCGGGCGCCACTGCGGCCTGTATGACAAGTCCAAGGGCAACGGCGCGCCGGATACGCTTGTGGTGTACCTCAAACCGACCGACGCCGAGCAGGATACCATCAAAGCCGCCGGCCGGGTGCAGGTGCAGCTCTGGAACCTGGCGGCCGCGGATAACCCGAAGCTCAAACAGTGGGACATTTCGCCCGAAGCGCTCAGGCGTTTGTGGGGACGCGGACTGTTCGGGGCCTATTACCGGCTTCAATTGCCGCTGGAAGGCATTTTAGAAGGCGACGAAAAAGAGCTGAACATCCGCGTGCAGTTTACCGATTACCTGACCGGCCGCGTCCTGACATCCCAAAAAGCCATCACGCCATAGCTGCAAACAATCGCCCAATTAAAAAGAGCCTTAATGGTGGAAATTCTATTATTGATGGTTTCGGCAGATTTTTTATTTTTTACTTGCTTTCTAATGTAGCTTTGAATATCTAAAGTAGAAATGTCCAGTATTAATCTGTCTGCGCCGATGAACTTAACAAAATCCCGCAATAGAACTGTTTGCCAATAGACGTGTGCTTGTTTTATTTGCCCTGTTTGCGCCCTGCTTTGCTGGTGCTCAAGGTACAGATTGCTAAGAAATGTGATGGAGACATTCTTATTTTCTCTTTTTATGTTATCGGCTTTACCTCCGTGAAGCATTGCGGCTTGTTCAAAATACCGTTGCAAGGCTTTTTTTCTGTCGGACCCGAAATAATTGAGCTTACCTTTAATTTTCTTG
>SKKI01000121.1 GCA_007121565.1 Phycisphaerae bacterium | reverse complement strand
TGCCGTGCAGTCGGCTCCAGTACCTGTTCGTGACGTTCTCGCAGCGGCTCAAGGACCTGATCGACGGCTTGGAGGACGCCTGGGTCTACTTTGGTGGTGTCGCGTCGCTGCTGATCATCGACAACCTCAAGGCGGCGGTGGTGAAAGCCGATCGGTACGAGCCGCTGTTCAACCGCGCCTTCGAAGCTTACGCCCGGCATCGCGGCTTCATCATCGACGCCGCCCGCGCTTCGGATCCGAGGGGGAAGCCGCACGTCGAGCGCGGCATCCAGTACGTGCGCGAGAACTTCTTCCGCGGCGAAGCCTGGCTCGGTCGCGAGCACGTGCAGTGCGAGGCGATCCGCTGGTGCCTGGAGACGGCCGGAACGCGCGTGCACGGCACCACCCGAGCGCGGCCGCTCTCCGTGTTCGAGAACGTCGAGCGCTCCGCTCTGCAGCCGCTGCTGGCCGAACGTTACGATCCGCCCTCGTGGAGCGAGCACACCGTCCACCCGGATCACAGCATCGTGGTGAACAAGGGCACCTACTCGTTGCCGACGCGCTACATCGGCCAGCGCATCACCGTGGAGAGCACCCGCGCGCTGGTGCGCTTCTACCACGAGCACGAACTGATCCGCATCCGAGAGCGCGTACCGCCCGGCGGCCGCTGCATCGACCACGACGACTACCCCAGCGAGAAGAGCGCCTACACCATGCGCGACCCCGAGCGCCTCATGCGGCACGCCGATGCGATCGGCGCCGCCGCCGGCGCGTTCGTGCGCGCCCTGCTCGGCGGACCCACCCCCTGGGCGAAACTCCGGCAGGCGCAAGCGCTGCTGCGGCTCGCCAAGAAGTACGGCGACCAGCGCGTGAACGCCGCCTGCGAACGCGCCAACGCCTTCGGCCTCTACAACACGAAACGTGTCGAAGGCATCCTCCTGCAAGCCCTCGAGGCGCCCACGGACCCCACCACCGAGACCGCGAGCGGCTACACGGCGAGCTGGGCTACCGCCCACCCATCGAGGTCGAGATGGACTACGTTCGGAAGCAAGGCCAACTGAGGACGGCCGCGTGAGAGAAGAGCCTCTACAAGAACCAGGACAGTTCACTGCTCGCCAGCCCCGACCCCACCACCTGGCATGGCCGACGCGACCGCGCGCTCCTCCTCACCGCCATCCAAACCGGACTGCGCGTCTCCGAACTCATCAGCCTCCAACGCCAACACCTCACCCTCGGCCACGGCGCCCACGTCCGCTGCTACGGCAAAGGCCGCAAGCTCCGCGCCACCCCCCTCCGCCGCGACGTCGCGCGCATCCTCAAAGCCTGGCTGCACGAACGCCCACCCGCCCCCGACACGCCCATCTTCCCCAACCACCGCGGCGGCCACCTCAGCAGCGACGCCGTCGAACGCCTCGTCACCAAGCACGCCACCGCAGCCCACACCCGATGCCCCTCCCTCAAGCACAAACACGTCACCCCACACACGCTCAGGCACTCCGCCGCCATGGCCCTCCTCCAACGCGGCGTCGACCGCAGCGTCATCGCCCTCTGGCTCGGCCACGAATCCCCCGAAACCACCCAGATCTACCTCCACGCCGACCTCCAAACCAGAGAACGCGCCCTCGCCCGCACCACCCCAACCGGCCTCACCCCCGAGCGCTACCACCCCGACGACGCCCTCCTCACCTACCTCGAGAACCTCTGATTATCCCGCGCCAACCCACCCCCAACCACGCGCCCAACCACCCGACACCCCCCAACCCGGGATAACCCGACACGCGGGATAGTGCCTCTTATCCCGTGCACGGGATAACCGTCACACGTTCGCCACGCTCCATGTCGCTACCGGAACGCACATCAAGGTGGTCTCTGAGAGAGCTTCTTGGCCATGCGAACATCCAGCAGACGGCGAACACGTACATGCACGGCGATCAGGCCGTCACTGCTGAATGGATGGCTCGATACGAGGCTGCACTGTCTGAGGTACGTGTTACTCGGGCTGCCGCTGCTGCAAACTAGGAGCGATCAACCGTGGATGTGCGGTCGCCCGTGCCGGCCAACTCGAAACGTCTTGGGCGCTTGACGGCGCACCAGTGCGCAGACTAAGATTTGGCTACGGGGCCCCGGCTATGTCCGGGGTCTTCGCCATGTGTGGCACCCGGCAGCGTATCTCTGCCTTCGCTGTTTCGGTCAAGACGCTCACTCCTACACCATCTGAACACCTCTGGCGACGTACGAACTCGGACACGGTAACGAGGGCCATCTCGGCGAACTCAGGGTCCTTGCTTGCGACATGGGCCCGTGCCAAAGCGTAGTGAAGAGACAGTGCAACGCGGCCGATATCACCGTAGCGCCTTCTTGCCCTATGCGATAGGTTTGCCGATGAAATAGTGAGACCGTTGCGACGTCTCCCTAGGATCCGCTTGAGTGCTACATCTTCAGCGATTGCCCCAACTCGCTCCATCTGAACACGGAACATGGAGTACGCGACAACGTCGGCTGCCTGCATTAGCGCTACGTCGTCAGAATCTGCGACACGGCTGACCTCAGCAATGCGTTCCAGGCTAGCAATTGACTTCATCGACTCAACAGTCTCAAGCTCATCAATGCCGTGCGAGTCAGCAAAGGAGTCCACGAGGACGCGGAACGAAGTGTGCGCACTGTGGGCGAGTGCTAGTTCATTGACGCCAAGAAGGGCGCGCGTATAGAGGGCTAACAATGGACTGGTGGTGAGCCGGTGATAGCCTCTATACATCTTCTGAGATCGACGCTGAAGGTAGCGCATCTCAGCGCCATGAACGGGGTGTTGGAAGTAGCGCGTACCACGATCAGCGTAGTCCTCGCGTCTTTCGAACTGGATCTCCCACCCGGCAAGCCTCTGCCTGACAAAGTACTCGATGATCGACCAGGCCTCGGATACCCAAGCTTGAACGTCATCGAAGTCCGCGCCGATGTACGGGTTCGGGCCTTTTCGATACTTCTTTGGGAGGCTTCGGCCCCACATGAGACGCAGGTGGATCGGAGGCGGCGCTGTTGTACCGAGGGTACGTCCGATTTCGGTTCGCAGCGCCATCCACCGGTCTTCAAAGGCATCAACAGCTTCGTCACTCACATAGGCGCCAGCCAGCACACACACTGGATGGCTACCTGGGATCAACTCACCGTTCCACTTGAACAACTGCTCGGTTCCACCCGAGTCGTCAAATGCAATCGTGAATCGTGTCATCCCAAATCATTTCAACACATAGCTCCGGATCCGCCACCGGGCTCCTCGCGTCTGCGGCCACTCGGCCAATGTCCGTTGTAGGAAGCAGGCACGGCAAGGCCAGGCTGGGGACGCTGAGCAAGACCGTGACGAGCAAGCGAAGAAGAACTGACCGACTTGGTCGTCACGTTGACGCTTTGGTCACGCATTGACACACCACAAGGGGGAAGCGGCCCCATGGCTGCGGGACCGCTTCGAGTTCAAGACCGTCTGGGACGGCTTCTTGATGGTGCGCCGGAGAAGATTCGAACTCCTGACCTTCTGATCCGTAGTCAGACGCTCTATCCAACTGAGCTACCGGCGCAAGTTGTGACCGGCCTTCTGGACCGGCGTCCGCCGCGTGAGGCGGTGGCGGAGAGGGAGGGATTCGAACCCTCGATGCAGGTTTTGCCCACATACTCCCTTAGCAGGGGAGCGCCTTCAGCCGCTCGGCCACCTCTCCGT
>SKKI01000323.1 GCA_007121565.1 Phycisphaerae bacterium | reverse complement strand
GCGGCCACGGCAAACCCGACGCCGATTTCTTCACTGATTTCCAGGTGCTCGTTGTTTTGTGCAAACGCCGCGGCCATCAGCGGATAAGCGGCAATGGCCCGGGCAATGGCACAGATAAAAAAATCCTGCGTTGTCGCCCGGACCTTGACCGCTTTGCAATAGGCCCTGCGCATAGCGGTCAGCTCCGTCAGGTCGGCCCGTACGGTCAGATAGGCGCTGGCCTTGGTCTGTTTGGATTGATGCATATACCGGCCAATCAGGCGCTGAATGCGCGTCAGCGGCAGGCGGTCAGGCATCCGGGATTCTGCCAAAAGCATATCCTCCGTGGATTTTTCAAGCTCGGATTGTCCACCACAAAACGGGCATTGTAGCCCGTAACAGCCAAGATTCAAGGACAAAACCGCAGCCGCGGCCCTGCTGGCAGACTATTTTATGCTGGGTATATCTTGTATTGTGTTTTTGCGGGTTGACATCCATACCCTCCATCGGTAAGATACCCGCTTTTGCAGATGTACGCGGATAATATGAACTTTGCTCAAAACAGGAGAATCCAAAGCGATGACAAAAGTGACGTTGATTACAGGCGACGGAATCGGGCCGGAGATTGCAGATGCGACGCGGCGGTGTGTGGATGCGACAGGTGCGGCCATTGAGTGGGACGTGCAGTTGGCCGGCGTGGACGTGATGGAAACAGCCGGCACGCCCCTGCCGGAGGCGACGCTGGAATCGGTCAAGGCCAACGGCATCGCCCTGAAGGCCCCGATTACCACGCCGGTCGGCACAGGGTTTCGCAGTGTCAACGTGCATCTGCGGCAGCTTTTTAATCTCTACGCCTGCGTGCGGCCGTGCAAGAGCTATAAGGGTGTGCGGAGCAAATACGACAATATCGATCTGGTGGTTGTCCGTGAAAACACCGAAGACCTCTACGCCGGCATCGAGTACGAAAAAGGCTCCAAAGAAGTACTGGAACTGATTGACTGGCTCAACGCCCACAGCAGCCGCACAATCGGCCCCAACGCCGGCATCAGCGTCAAGCCGATTTCGGTCGAAGGCACCGACCGCATTGTTTCGTTCGCGTTTGAATACGCCCGCAAGATGGGACGCAAAAAGGTCACCTCGGTGCATAAGGCCAACATCATGAAGTTCACCGACGGGCTGTGGCTGGAGGTCAGCCGCGAAGTGGCCAAGCGCTATCCCGACATCGAGTTTGAAGACCGCATCGTCGATAATATGTGTATGCAGCTTGTCCAGAAGCCGGAACTGTACGATGTTCTCGTGATGCCGAATCTGTACGGCGATATCCTCAGCGATTTGTGCGCCGGGCTGGTCGGCGGATTGGGCATGTCCCCGGGCGCCAACATCGGCGAAAAGGGCGCCATCTTCGAGGCCACCCACGGCAGCGCTCCCAAATACAAGGGACTGAACAAGGTCAACCCGGTCGCCCTGATCCTCAGCGGTGTATTGATGCTGCGGCACCTGGAGATGACCGACGAGGCCGACCGGCTGGAACATGCCATCGCCGCGGTCATCGCCGAAGGCAAGTCGGTGACGTATGATATGAAGCCCGACCGCAACGACCCGACCGCAGTCGGCACGCAGGAAATGGCCGACGCGATTATTGCCCACATCAAGGCCGGGCGATAACGGCTGCTTTGACGGGGACCTTGTAAGGATGGTCTGCGTGAATCAAAATACGTTTCGACAACTGATCTCGGGACACCATACCGGCGCGGCAGCCGTGGGGCTTCGACTCCTGCTCAGGGCCGTTTCCCTGCCGTATGCCGCAGCCGTCCGCGGGCGCAATATCCTATACAGCGGCAGGCTGCTCAGGTCCATCTCGGCTGCGGTGCCGGTCATCAGCGTGGGCAATATCACCACCGGCGGCACGGGCAAGACGCCGTTGGTCATCTGGCTGTGCCGCTACCTGGAAAGCAAACAGCGGCGCTGTGCGATCCTGACGCGGGGCTATAAGACAGACAAGGCCCGGCCGTCCGATGAGCCGGCCCTGCTGGCCAAGGCCTGCGGGGAGACCTCGGTGGTGGTCGATTCCGATCGTGTGGCCGGCGCCCAAAAAGCAGAATCTCAATACGGCGCCGAGATCCTGGTGCTGGATGACGGCTTTCAGCATCGCCGCCTCAAGCGTGATTTGAATATCCTGACGCTGGATGCGACCTGTCCGTTCGGCTATGGGCGCATTCTGCCGGCGGGCCTGCTGCGGGAACCCTTATCCGCACTGAAACGCGCCGATGTGATCGTCCTGACGCGCTACGATCAAGTTGCGTCCCGGACGACGGCCCGCCTTGAAGAACAACTGGCGCAGCTGGCCCCGGCCGTCCCGATCGTCAAGGCCGTGCATCGCCATACCCATGCCGTCGCTGCCGGGGCAAAAACGCTGCCGCTGGACACCCTGCGCGACAAACGGGCGTTCGTGTTCTGCGGGATCGGCAATCCCGATGCGTTTGTGGAGCATGTCCGGCAAAGCGGCATGGATATTGTCGGCTCGCGCGTATACAACGATCATCATGTATACACCCAAGAGGACATCAAAGACCTTATTCTGCAGGCCGAAGCGTGCGGCGCCGAGATGCTCTTATGTACCCAAAAAGACTGGGTCAAGACCGCCCTGCTCAAGCCGGATACGACGGATATGCTGCTGGCGTACCTGGCGATGGAACTGGAATTTATCGAAGGACTCGAGGTCCTGCAAAACCGTATTGACCGCGTCCTTGAGATGGGCAACGGACAAAAGGAGACGGACAGATCATGACCCACAAAGCCGTATTTCTGGACAGAGACGATACACTCATTACGAGCGATTCAGGGCCTATCAACAGCCCCGACCAGATCGAGCTGCTGCCGTCTGTCGGCCAGTCGCTGGCGATGCTCAAGAAAATGGGATATCGGCTCGTGGTAGTCACCAACCAGCCCGGCGTCGCCGGCGGCCTGATCACCGAAGAAGCACTGGAAAAAGTCCATCATCATCTGACGAAAATGCTGGCCGACGAACAGGTGTACCTCGATGCGATCTATTATTGTCCTTATCATCCCGAGGGAACGGTTGAGGGCTACACCCGGCAAAGCGATCTGCGAAAACCCCAGCCCGGGATGCTGCTCAAGGCCGCCGAGGATTTGGACATTGACCTGTCGCAATCCTGGATGATCGGCGATTCGTTTCGGGATGTGGCCGCCGGCCATCGGGCAGGCTGCCGGACGATCCTGCTGGACACCCCCGGCAAACCGCAGCACCGAGAGCCCAACGATCCGGACCCGGATAAGCGTGCTGTCAATTTGCGAGAGGCCGTCAATATCCTGCGGATGTTCGAGTTTCAGCAGAAAGCTCAGGCCGCTCGCACAGCCAAACACGACACTGCGCCGGAGGCAGAGATTGAACCCCCGACGACGGAAAACCCGGCCTACTCGGCGCCTCAGCCCTCTGCGATCAAGCAAGACGTGACACCGCCGCCGGCGCAGACCGCCGAGCCAAAACCGAAAATCGAGCAGGAAACGCAAAAAGCACCGCCCCCGCTGTCGAGACCGGAAACCAAAGCCGCCCCGGCGCCATCGCCTGCTCCGCAGACAGCCAATGAGCCTGTGGACAAATCCGGGCCGTCCTGTTCGACTGCGGCGCCGCAGCCGCAGCACACACCGCCGCCGACGGACAACACCCATCAGCTTCTCGAAGAGATTCTGCATCGTGTCAAGGTG
>SKKI01000141.1 GCA_007121565.1 Phycisphaerae bacterium | reverse complement strand
GGCCAGGTAAAAATACCCCAGTTGCTTGTGAATCGAGGCGGTATTAGGCGACAATTCCTGAGCCCGCTTATAGCAGCGCAGGGCCAGATCATCCAACTGTTCCCGCTGAAAACCGCGTCCCAGTGCCATCAACGCGCCGGCACTGGTAGCGGCCTGATTGATATAGGTGTCGGCGACAATTTGCGCCCGTTGCGGATCTTCGCGGTCGTAAAACAGTTTGACCTTGGCCGCCTGGGCACGACGATGAATCGGATCAAACCCGATTGCGACGTTATAATGGAACTCGGCACGATCAAATTGCCCTTGTTGATGATAGATTTTGCCCAGCTCATAATGCGCGTCCGGGTTTTCATAACGCCTGTTCAGCGAATCCTGCAACTGAGACTTTCGCGCCTCAGAGACCCGGGGCGTGTCGTTGTTATGGGCCGCAGGTGTCGTTTCGCATCCCAAAAGCAACGCCGCTGCTGCCAAGCCGATTGTGATTATGCCTATTTTCTTCATAATTGCCTCCGCTATTAATCATCGGGCATTTGAGTGTTTTTTGTGCACACATTTTTTGCAGTCGCGATACTATACTTAGCACCCGCTTTATATTTTGCAAGCAAAAAACGGTTCTGTTATCTAACCGTCGTATCGCCAAATGTATAATTAAATGTCCAGATTCTGGACTTCCAGGGCGTGTTCACGGATAAAGTTACGGCGTTTTTCCACGTCATCGCCCATCAGAATACTGAACAGGCGGTCCGCCTCGCCGGCATCTTCCATCTGCACCTTCAGCAGCACCCGGCCGGACGGGTCCATCGTGGTTTCCCACAGTTGATCGGAGTTCATTTCGCCCAGCCCCTTGAAGCGCTTGATATCCATATCTTTGCCGCCGATCTGGCGAATCGTGACCGGAATCTGGTCCAGCGAGACAACCGGATAGCGCTGCTGGCCGTTGACAACCTCAAAACGCGTCGGCAGGTCCTCACCGGCGACGGTTTTTTGCATTTTGAGCAGATAATCGCGCAAATCCAGCCCATAGTCGGCCTTGAGGCGTTCGCTGATCTCGTTAAGCCGCAGCACCTCGTGCAATTCCTCGGCCAGGAAGGTCTCGTCTTTTTGCGCATCCTCGGGCGTTTCGCTCAGGTGCGGAATTTCCCCCAGCCGGCGCTCATACGACTCCTTGTCGTAGAAAAATTCGTTTTGCCCCTGCGTGCGCACCTGCCAGGCGGGCAGCCGCTGGCCATCATAATACTGTTCAAGAAACTCCTTGAAGACCACGCCACGCCGCTGCAGGACATAGATACTGCGTTCGGCTTCGTTGAGCATCTTCACCAGCAGCGCCAGCGGGGCCTGCTCGTACTGTCGCGTCTGGCCGTCCGGTTCGCGGATTACAAGGACTGAGCCGTCCAGCCCGCGGTTTTCGGTGTTTTTGCGCATCTGGGCCTCGTTGAGGATGTATTCAGGCTGCCGCTGGCCCTTGCGGCGAATCTCGTACAGCGGCGGCTGGGCAATATAAATACGCTCCTGCTCGATCAACTGCGGCATCTGCCGGAAGAAAAAGGTCAGCAGCAGCGTGCGAATGTGCGCGCCGTCCACGTCGGCGTCGGTCATCAGCACGATTTTTCCATAGCGGCACTTGCTCAGGTCAAACTCATCGGTCCCGATGCCGGTGCCCAGGGCGCTGATCAGAGTGCGAATTTCCTCGTGGCCGAGCATTTTTTCCAGCCGGGCCTTTTCGACGTTGATAATCTTGCCCTTCAGCGGCAAAATCGCCTGGATCTTCCGATCGCGCCCGGCCTTGGCCGAGCCGCCGGCCGAATCGCCCTCAACGATAAAGATTTCGGTGCTGACAGTGTCTCGGCTGGAACAGTCCCACAGCTTACCCGGCAAATTGCCGCTGCTCAGAGCGCCTTTTCGGCGGGTCAGCTCGCGGGCTTTACGTGCCGCCTCGCGGGCCTGAGCCGCCTGGATCGCCTTGTTCAGGATTCGCTTGGCCTCGGCCGGGTTTTCCTCCATGTGAATGGCCAACTGTTCGTTGAGCATGGTTTCGACAAAGCTGGCTACCTCCGGGTTGGACAGCCGCACCTTGGTCTGCGCCTCAAAATGCGGATTGGGCAGCTTAACCGAGATCACTGCCGTCAGGCCTTCACGCAAGTCGTCACCGGTCGGCGTTAAGCTGCCTTTGAGCAGATTGGCGTTTCGGGCATAGGCATTCATCGTCCGCGTCATCCCCGTGCGAAACCCCGACAGGTGCGTGCCGCCGTCGATGTTGCGGATGTTGTTGGCATAGGCCATCACCATCTCATTGTAACTGTCGTTGTATTGAAACGCCAGTTCGCACGAGATGCCGCTGTCGGCGTCCTCTTTGCTGAAATAGGTCACGTTAGACAGCGCGGTTTTGCCTTCGTTCAAGTATTTGACAAACGCGCGAATCCCCTCTTCGTAATGGTACACTTCCTTTTTTTCAACGCGGTCATCCTGAAACGTAATATGCACGCCGGCGTTCAGGTACGCCAGCTCGCGCAGCCGTTTTTGAAGCACTTCAAATTTAAATTCCGGCTCGGCAAATATCTCCCCGTCCGGCAGGAACGATATACGCGTACCGCGCTTGGTCGTCTCGCCCAGTTCGCGTACCGGCCCTGCGGGCGCGCCGCGCTGGCACTCGAAATGGTAATGTTTTCCGTTGCGCCAGACATCGGCCTCCAGCCGTTCGCTCAAGGCGTTGACCACACTGACCCCGACGCCGTGCAGCCCGCCGGAGACCTTATAGGCCTTGTTGTCAAATTTGCCGCCGGCGTGCAGTACCGTCAAAACCACCTCCAGGGCGCTTTTGCCGGCCTCGGCGTGCATTTCGGTCGGGATGCCGTAGCCGTTGTCCTCGACCGAGCAACTGCCGTCCATATGCACATGCACCAAAATCTGGTCGCACCGACCGGCCAGCGCCTCGTCGATGGAATTGTCCAGCACCTCATAAACCAGGTGATGCAGGCCGCCTTCCTGGCGGTTGCCGATGTACATCTCCGGCCGCTTGCGTACCGCCTGCAGGCCTTCCAGTATGCGAATATCTTCGGCACTGTATTCGTGCTGTGACTGTTCGGTCATTTATAAATCCTCGTTTGACTCTTTCAAGGGAATAACGCGCAGCTTTCGAATGCCGGCCGCAGGGCACTGACGCCGCAGCTCAGCCAGCAGTTCATACTGCATAATCTGTATCTGATGCATATACGGCCCCGGAGCCGCCTGAATCGTCAAGGCCTGCCCGGCCACCGAATCCAGCCGACACCACGGCTTCAGACCCGGCGGGACAATCGCCTCCCAGGCATCGACCAGCGCGGCATTGCGCTGAAAACGCCGTTTGTGTCGGGCCAGGAAGCCGGCCGCCTCGTTATCGGCGCGGCAGCAATACGAGCGGGGCCTGTATTGCCACTGGACCGCCGAGCGGAGCAGCTTGTCTTCTTTTAACGTGTCGCTCATCGGGCATACGCTGAAAACAGAAACATCCAAACGCCGAGGTTGTCTTAAGGCGCGGTTTCACTTATAGATTTACAGGCATAATCAGATACAGGAAATCCGAGCCGCTCTTGATCAACCCCGGCCGATCCGATTGGCCCAGATGCAGTTCAAAGTCATTGACTTTCAAGACACGCAGCGCATCGGCCATAAACTGCGGGTTAAACCCGATCTCAATCGGCTCGCCATCATACTCGACCGCCATATCAATCTGTGCG
>SKKI01000100.1 GCA_007121565.1 Phycisphaerae bacterium | reverse complement strand
TATGATCGCCCATCGTCAATTCGAAAACCCTTATAACTCAAACTGACCGATTTTCAGTCAAACAGTGAAGCCTTACCAAGCACCACAAGTCATTTTATTTCAATGATTTATAAAACTGGGCGATATAGGATTCGAACCTATGACCCGCTGATTAAGAGTCAGCTGCTCTGCCAACTGAGCTAATCGCCCTAAATCTTTGTTTTAAAATAATTTAAACAAATACCCACTGACTTTACATAAAACCGGACAGTATTGCAAGAAAATTAAAGGCAAGATTTAGTATTTGTGTGTGTCCATATTTTCGGGCGGCTATGCGACCTCGGTTTTTGCTCTATTCCAGTAGCGACCCCACAGGTTACTGCTGCGAAGATACATTGCGTTTATTTTGCCATCCAGCCGGTAAACTGAGCGAACAGATAGCTGGCGTCGTGCGGGCCGGGCGACGCTTCGGGGTGGTACTGGACCGAATAGGCCTTGTGCTTTGGGCTGCGGATGCCCTCGACCGTCTGGTCGTTCAGGTTCAGATGCGTCAATTCGACGTTGCCGGCCTTGAGCGAGTCCATATCGACGCAAAATCCGTGGTTCTGGCTGGTGATTTCAATCTCCCCGGTATCCAGATTCTTGACCGGATGGTTTGCGCCGCGATGGCCGAACTTGAGTTTGTAGGTCGTCCCGCCCAGGGCCAGGGCTAAAAGCTGATGGCCCAGGCAAATCCCGAAAATCGGCACCTGCCCCAGCAACTGCTGAACGGTCTGGATGGCATAGACAACAGCGGCCGGGTCGCCGGGGCCGTTGCTCAGGAACACGCCGTCGGGCTTGCGCTTCAGGATGTCCCTGGCCGAGGTCTGAGCCGAGACCACCTCCACAGCACAGCCGTGCGAACGCAGAAGGCGCAGGATATTGGTTTTCATCCCGTAATCAATCGCCACAACCTTGAATTTCGCCTCCGGCAGCAACTCGGTGCCGCTGAGCACATCCACCACGCCCTTGTCCCAGGTGTAAGGTTTAGGACACGAGACATCCTTGACAATATCCCGCCCGACCAGACCGGGGTAGGCGGCCAGCTTGGTTTTAAGATCGCCGATCCGGAACGGCCCGGCTGCAATGATCCCCCGCATCGCGCCCTGCGTGCGAATGTGACGCACGAGCTTTCGTGTATCGATACCCTGCAGGCCGACGACGCCGTTTTGTTTCAGGTACTGGCCGAATGCCGCTTCGCTGCGCCAGTTGCTCGGAAACGGACAGTCCTGCTTGACCACAAACCCGGCCGCATAGACCGTCCTGGATTCCCAGTCCAGCGCATTGGCGCCGGTGTTGCCGATCATCGGGTAGGTCATCGTGATGATCTGCTCGTGATAGGACGGATCGGTGGTAATTTCCTGATAGCCGGACATCGACGTATTAAAGACCACCTCCCCGCACCGCATCCCTTCGGCGCCGAATGAGGTGCCTTCAAACACCGTTCCGTCTTCGAGTAATAACACTGCTTTCATGTCTATCCTCTGTCTGATCTACCTGCCCCGGAGGCTCACGCCTCCGGCTAAATGACTCAAGACCCCTTCGGGGTCATCGAATCTTACTGTTTTATTTGTAGTACAACTGAATCGCCTTGACATCGATCTTCTTTTTCTGCAGCGCTTCGATCGCGCCGGCCATTGCCGCAGCGCCGCGGATCGTCGTGGCATAGGGAATCTGCCGATCCAGCGCGGTGCGGCGAATCGCAAACGAATCCTTGATCGTCTGTTCGCCGACGGTCGTATTGATAATCAAATCCACCTGGCCGTTAATCATCATATCCACAATATTCGGGCGGCCCTCAGCGACCTTGCGTACAAACTCCGACGGCACGTTGTGTTTAATCAGCTCAATGCATGTGCCGGCGGTGGCCAATATCTTGAACCCCAACTCGTGCAGCGTTTTGCCGACCTGTACCGCCTTGGGCTTGTCGCGGTCGCGTACGCTGATGAACACCGTTCCGCGCAGCGGCAGCGTCGTGCCGGCGGCGACCTGCGACTTGGCAAACGCCATCCCGAAATCGCCGCTAAGCCCCATCACCTCACCGGTCGAGAGCATCTCAGGCCCCAGCAGGATATCCGCCCCGGAGAACTTCAGGAACGGAAAGACCGCCTCTTTGACCGCATAATACGGCCGTTCCACCTCGGCGGTAAAACCCAACTGTTCCAGCGTCATCCCGGCCATTACCTTGGCCGCCAGCTTGGCCAGCGGCACGCCGATAGTTTTGCTGACAAACGGAATCGTCCGCGAGGCCCGCGGGTTCACTTCAAGGATATACACCTGGTCGTCTTTGACCGCAAACTGAATGTTAATCAATCCCTTGACATCCAGTTCCAGCGCCAACAGCCGCGTCTGGCGTTTAATCTCATCAATAATTTTTTTGGACAGCGACATCGGCGGCAGCGAACAGGCACTGTCGCCCGAATGCACGCCGGCCTCTTCGATGTGCTCCATAATCCCGCCGATGACAACCGTTTTGCCGTCACAGATGGCGTCGACATCCAGTTCGGTCGCATCGTCCAGAAACTTATCGATCAAGATCGGATGCTCGCCGGATGCCTCTATCGCTTCTTCGACGCACTCGCGCAGGCTCGTCTCGTTGTAGACAATATCCATCGCCCGCCCGCCGAGCACAAACGACGGCCGAATCAAGACCGGATAGCCCAGCCGCTTGGCGATTTTGAGCGTCTCGTCATACGTCCTGGCCGTGCCGCTGAAGGGCTGTTTGAGTTTGAGCTTCTTGACCAGTTGATTGAACTGCTTGCGGTCTTCGGCCCGGTCGATGCTGTCCGGCGAGGTGCCGATGATGGGCACGCCGGCCGCGTGCAGCGCACGTGACAGCTTCAACGGCGTCTGGCCGCCGAACTGCACGATCACGCCGTCGGGCTTTTCCGTCTCGACGATGTCCATCACCTCTTCAAACGTCAGCGGCTCAAAATACAGCCGGTCGGAGGTGTCATAATCGGTGCTGACCGTTTCCGGGTTGCAGTTGACCATGATCGACTCAATGCCGATTTCCCGCAGGGCAAAGGCCGCATGACAGCAGCAGTAGTCAAATTCAATGCCCTGGCCGATACGGTTCGGTCCGCCGCCGAGGATCATAATCTTGCGGTTTGTCGTCGGGGCCGATTCACATTCCTGCTCATACGTCGAATACATATACGGCGTGTTCGCCTCGAACTCCGCCCCGCACGTATCGACCCGCTTAAACACCGATACAACACCCTGTTTTTGGCGATGCTGTCGGTACTGCGATTCCGGAATGCCAAGCTGCTCGGCGATGTATTTATCGCTGAACCCGTTTTCCTTGAGCCGTCGCGTCAGGGCCGGGGTCATCTTCGAAAGCGGCGTGGTCTTGATCGTCTGTTCCATTTCGACGATTTGGCCGATATGCTCCAGAAACCATGGATCGATGTTGGTCAACTCAAAAATCTGCTCGGTGCTGAGCTTCCGCCGATACGCCTCGGCCACAGTCCAGAGCTTATCCCAGTAGTTCTTGCGCAATCGTTCCTTGAGCTGTGCAAGGGTCAAATCCGCTTTGATGTGCCGCCCATCGAGGGAATACCGGTCGATCTCCAGCGACCGAATCGCCTTTTGCAGCGACTCGCGAAACGTCCGCCCGATGGCCATCGCCTCGCCGACCGATTTCATCTGCACCGTCAGTTCCGGGGCGGTCTGCGGGAATTTCTCAAACGTAAACCGCGGCC
>SKKI01000283.1 GCA_007121565.1 Phycisphaerae bacterium | reverse complement strand
GTGATGAAAAAGGCCCTCTGCCACATCAACCCGGCGGCCATTTGCCTGATGGAGCTGGAAGTCTGGCCCAACCTGGCCCGGTTTGCCGCCGACAAAGGCATTCCGGTTGTGGTCATCAACGGACGCATCAGCGACGGCAGCTTTCCCAAATACCGAAACGTCCGCCGCTTCATTGCCCCGATGTTCGGCCGCGTCCGTCTGGTGCTGGCCCAGACCCCGCAGTATGCCCAGCGTTTTGTCGCGCTGGGCTGCGTACCCGAGCGGGTGCAGGTCTCCGGCTCGCTCAAATACGACACTGCCCAGACCGACGCCGCCGTGCCGGGGGCCTCCGGCCTGGCCGAGCGGATTGGACTGGGCCGCGATCGACTGTGGGTGCTCGGCGGCACCGGGCCGGGCGAGGAGGCGATCGGGGTGGATATCTTCAAGCGGCTCACAGAAGAGGCGGCCTTTGCGGACGTGCGGCTGGCGATTGTCCCGCGAAAGCCCGAACGCTTTGACGAGGCGGCGGCGGTGATTGAAAAGGCCGGCCTGGACTATGTGCGCTACAGCACGCTCAAAACCGGCGACCGCTGCGCCGAAGGCCGCCCGACGGTCATTCTCGGCGATACGATGGGCGATCTGCGGATGTTTTACGCCCTGGCCTCGGTGGTATTTGTGGGACGAAGCCTTGTGCCGATGGGCGGATCGGACATGATGGAGTCGGCGGCCTTGGGCAAATGCACGCTGTTCGGCCCGCACACGTTCAATTTCCGCCAGACCGTCGAGGCGCTGCTGGCAGGCGGCGGAGCCATCGAGGTCAAAGACGCCGATACACTGCTGGAGGCGGTGCGACAGTGCCTCTCGGATGAGGCCTATGCCCGGCGCATCGCCGAAGCCGGCCGCGCGGTCATACGCCGCAATCAGGGCGCAACGCAAAAAACCGTCGAAGCCCTCGTGGCAATCCTGAACAGCTAAGCAAAACCTTGCCAAACGGCAGTGACACTTGTGACTGCCCCCGGTTTCCAATAAAAAACAATTTTGCTGGAATGGCGATGGAATTGCTGATAAAGTGTCTCGTTTAAAGCAGCGATGTGTTGATTGTTTTTCAGGAGCACTATAATGACGATTGCCGATACCGCCCGACAGGCACGTCGGGCCTCGACCCGGCTGGCGGCGGCCGGAGCAGAGCAAAAAAACGCCGCCTTGACGGCTATTCGAGATGCCCTGCGGGAAAATTCGGAGGCGATTATTCAAGCCAACAGTGAGGATATCGCCCAGGCCCAGCGGGACAACCTTGCAAAACCCCTGCTCAAGCGGCTGAAATTTGACGCCGCCAAGATCGATGAGGCCTGCGCGGGGCTGGATAGCCTGATTGCCCTTGCCGACCCGGTCGGCAAGACGCTGGCCGCGACCGAGCTGGACGCGGGGCTGGAACTGTACAAGGTCACCTGCCCGATCGGCGTGATCGGCGTGATTTTTGAGTCGCGCCCCGATGCGCTGGTGCAGATCTCCTCGCTGTGTCTTAAAAGCGGCAACGCCGTGCTGCTCAAAGGCGGCTCTGAGGCGGCGCGAACCAATCGCATTCTGGCAGAGACCATCACCCGAGCCGCTGCTTCGGCAAAGTTGCCCGACGGCTGGCTGGGACTGCTCGAAACTCGGGCCGATGTGGCCGGGATGCTGGCGCTGGATGAGGACATCGATCTGATCATTCCGCGCGGCAGCAATGAATTCGTCCGGCACATTATGGACAACACCCGCATCCCCGTTCTGGGCCACGCCGACGGCATTTGCCATGTGTATGTCGATGCGGCCGCGGACACTGAGATGGCCGTGAAGGTGGCCGCCGATTCGAAGTGTCAGTATGTCGCGGTGTGCAATGCTGCCGAGACGCTGCTGGTGCACAGGGACATCGCGGCGGACTTTTTGCCGGCATTCAAGACCCGGATGGATGCCAGGGGCGTTGAGCTGCGCGGCTGCGCGAAAACCGCCGGCATCATTGCCTGCGCCGCGGCCGGCGAGCAGGACTGGCGGACCGAGTACCTTGACAACATCCTGGCCGTTCGCGTGGTGGATTCGCTTGATGCGGCGGTGGAGCACATCAACACCTACGGCTCGGCCCATACCGACGCCATCGTGACCGCCGACCGCCGGGCCGCGATGCGGTTTATGGACACCGTGGATTCAGCCGATGTGTTCTGGAACGCCAGCACGCGGTTTTCGGACGGCTTTCGCTATGGTTTGGGCGCCGAGGTCGGCATCAGCACCAACAAGATTCACGCCCGCGGTCCGGTCGGAATGGAAGGGCTGCTGATCTATCAATGGCGTCTGATCGGCAGCGGCCACATCGCCGCCGACTACACGGGCCCCGACGCCAAATCCTTTACGCACAAAACGCTTCAGAAAGACTGGGAAAGCTAAACGATGCGTGATTTCTCACAATCCCTTCGGGTGGTGATTAAGATCGGCACCGCCACGCTCAGTACGCCCCGCGGTATTGATACCGCTTATATCGCGACGCTGGCCGAGCAGGTCGCCGCGCTGCAGGCTTCCGGCCGTCAGGTTGTCCTTGTCACCAGCGGGGCCATCGGGATGGGCGCCAAACGGCTCGGCCTCAAAGGGCCCGTGATGGACTTGAAGCTGCGGCAAGCCTGCGCCGCTATCGGCCAGCCGCTGCTGATGCACGAATATCACAAGGCCTTTGCCGAGCACGATGTCATCGTTTCCCAGGTCTTGCTGACCGCCGAGGTACTCAGCCGCCGCAAGACGTATCTGAATCTTCGCAACGCCGTCGAATCGCTGCTGCGGCTGGGTGTGGTGCCGGTGGTCAACGAAAACGACAGCGTCTCGACCGCTGAGATCGGCTCGGCCTTCGGCGACAACGACCGGCTCAGCGCCCTGGTCGCCAGCAAAATTGACGCCGATGTACTGATCATGCTCAGCGACATCGACGCGCTCTACGACAAAGACCCGCGCCAGTACGCCGACGCCAGGCCGATCGATGTGGTGCAGGACATCACCGCAGAGATCGAAAAGGCCGCCGGCGGTAAAAAGGGCAGTCTCTATTCGACCGGCGGGATGAAAAGCAAAATCGCCGCCGCCCGGATCGCCGCAATGGCCGGCTGCCGGATGGTGCTGGCCAACGGTGCCGAGCCCAATATCGTTACGCGCATCATTGAAGGCTCCCGGGTCGGTACGCTGTTTATGGCCGGCGACAAGCTGACCAACCGCGCACGCTGGATTGTGAACTGCCCGTCGCAAGGCCTGGTACGGGTCGATGCGGGAGCGATGGCCGCGCTGCGCCGGCGAAAAAGCCTGCTGCCCAGCGGCGTCATCGGCGTGGAGGGCCGTTTTGGGGCCGGCGCGGTCGTGATGATCAACGACGCCGCCAAGGCCGTTACCAGTCTCAGCGCCGATGAGCTGCGCGACCTGGCGGGCAAACACAGCACCGAAATCCGCGACCGCCTCGGCCCGGCCCGCCGCGACGTCGTCGCCGTACCCGAGGACATTGTCTTTCTCGGTAATGATGTGTCGTGATTGCAGGCGGGCATCCAACACCTAAGTTTCTCTGCTTTGAGATTTCTCCTGCCCTAAACCACTGCTTATCTGTTCTTTTGTGCGATATGTCGGATGAGGTTACCGGCGTTTGACGATGTTGTTTTGGATGGTCAGGCGGTCCTGGCTAAAGAGGGTGATGGCCTGGGGGTAGGCGATGCATTCCTGCTCAAAGACGCGGGCGGCCAGGGTCTCCGGCGTGT
>SKKI01000200.1 GCA_007121565.1 Phycisphaerae bacterium | reverse complement strand
ATCGACGCCGCGGGATGCCGCCTGCGCCACCAGATATAGCGCGCCAGCTCCCAGATGCGATTGTTGATGCCGTCGATGCGCCGGTTAATTTCCTCATGCGGCACATCGCCCAGGACGGCGGCCAGCTCGACCGCCTCGTCCAGCGCCTGGAAGTGCTCGGCCCACTGATGGTGCAGCCGCTGCTCGACACTGCGGCGCGGGTTGGCTGCGTTGACCTGCCGCAGGATCTGTCCTTCCTGCCAGCGCGGATCGGCGTACCGCGTCAGCGCATAGCTGATATGCAGGGAAAACGACGGTCGATCCAGCGCGATTATCCGGCCGTTGCGATCCAGTATCTTGCCGCGGACGGTCGCCAGCGGCTCGGCCGGCAGGATGCGCAGCATCTCGGTTCGGCGCCGAGCCTCATCGGCGCCGTGGACTTGCAGGATGGCCAGCCGAACCAGCGCGACCAGCAGTACGCAGATACACAGGCCGACAAATATTTTCAGGCGTCGCTGATACATTTAAATACGAACGATTTGGCTTTCTATAGGTTCATTTGACATCATCGGAAATACCCCCGCTGGCGCGGTGTCTGCGATGGGGCAGCGATCAGGCCGCGATTGACACGCAGCAAAAACGACCAGAAAAAAGGCCCGATACAGGCCGAGTAAAATCCCGTCAGCAGCACGATACGCACGGCGTATTCCTGTCGCTGGCCGGTTTTTAAGGCGCCCAGCCAGTAGGCGATCAGTGCCGTGGCCAGGTAGGCTGCGAAAATCATCAACGCCTGATGATTGATCCGGTGCGTCCGGAGATGGTCGGCGGCCTGATGGACCAGACCGCCGATGAGCAGATAGCTGACGGTGTGCGGTCCCATCTGGCTGCCGCTGATATCCATCAGCAGGCCGATGATAAATGAGGCGACAAGTGCCTCGCGGGTGCGCATCTGGGCGGCATAAAAGACCAGCAGCACGATCAGTACCGCCGGTCGAATGTGCCACTGTCCCAGGGCGATCACATTGAGCAGGTTGCCCGCTTCCAGCAGGGTGCCGATAAAAATCAAAATTGCAAACGGAAGCCATCGCATGATTGTCTGATTCGTTTATCTCCTCGGTGAGCCGAGCGGATCGGCGACGATCACGGCGACGGTTTTCAATGTTCGCGCATCTTCGACCGGCTGGACGCGGATTTGCCACAGCAGCGGCGATTCTTCATCGGGCCGGACCTCCGCGACCCGTCCGATGATCAGCGGCACCTCCAGCAGCCCGGGACGAGCGGCGGCAAAAACCGCATCGCCGGGCCGGATGTCCTTTTGCCGCTCGACCATGGCGATGGTACAGGCGCCGCGTCCGTCGCCGAACATCAGGGCCGCCACATCCAGCGGCCCGCCATCCCGGCGAATACGCACTTCGATGCTTTGGTTGGCATCGGTCAGCAGCCGGACACGCGCCATCAGGTCGGAGCTCTGGCTGACCACGCCGACAATGCTGTTGCCCTCGGGGCTCATCACATAGCTGCCCGGGCCAAGGCCGTCGGCGGCGCCTTTATTGATCAGCAGTTCGTGATGCAAAACACTGCCTGAGCCGGTGATGACATCGGCGACGACCATGCCGCTGAAAAAACGCGGCAGACCGCTGCGAATCTGCGACAGGGTCTCGTAGGCGTTCTGGAGCTCGAGCAACTGGGCGTGCAGATTTTGATGATCTTTCCAGAGGCCCTCATAGTCCCGGCGCGGGACATAGGCATCCGAATCGCCTGCGGCGACAGTCTCGCCGGCCGGCGGACGCCCAAGGCGCATGACCGGCGCAAAGGTCTCGGCGAACAGGAAATTGACCCGCTGCGTCACCGCTGAGGGCAGCAGCAGCAGCACGATACCGGCGCACAACAGCATCACGAACGATGCGGTGCCGGATAGCTGAAAATGTCTGCGTGTCATGAGCGAACACTTTGCGACAAAAAATTCTGTTTACCATTGGCGGCGATGCCGGACGAACTGAGCGTATCTCCGGTCGGCAGCTGCGTGTGGACTTACCAGGCGGTGCCGGTGGAGTCCAGCGTATCTTTCCACAGCTCCAGGTTTTCCAGATAGACGCTGGTGCCGCGTGCCACGCAGGTCAGCGGATCCTCGGCGTGCACCACGCGCAGCCCGGTGGCGTTGGCCAGGACCTTGTCCATCCCCCGCAGCATGGACCCGCCGCCGCACAGCGTGACGCCGTTTTCGATCAGATCGGCGGCCAGCTCCGGCTCGGCGCGTTCCAGGGTCCGCATCACCGCTTCGATAATGCCGGCGATCGGCTCGCGAAAGGCCTCGCGGATTTCCTCGCTGGTGATGACGATCTTGCGGGGCAGGCCGGAAATCGTGTCGCGCCCGGCGATTTCCATTGTCATTTCCTGCTCCATCGGGGAGGCCGAGCCGATTTGTATTTTGACCTGTTCGGCGCGGGACTCGCCGATCAGCAGGTTGTAGGTTTTCTTGAGGTGGGCGATCAGCGCCTCGTCAAAGTTGTCGCCGCCGACGCGAATGGACTCACAGGTGCTGATGTCGGCCAGGCTGATGATCGCCACCTCGGAGGTGCCGCCGCCGATGTCCACGATCATTGAACCGGTGGCCTCGGTGATCGGCAGCCCGGCGCCGATGCCGGCAGCCATCGGCTCATCGACCAGGTACACTTTGCGCGCGCCGGCGCGCTCGGCGCTGTCGATGACCGCGCGGCGTTCCACGGCCGTAATGCCGCTGGGAACCGCAATCACGATGCGCGGGTTGAAAAAGCCCCGCCGTCCGTGCACCTTGCGGATGAAATAACTGAGCATTTTCTCGGTGATCTCAAAATCGCTGATGACGCCGTCTTTGAGGGGGCGTACAGCAGTGATCGAACCGGGGGTCTTGCCGAGCATGTCCTTGGCGACCAGGCCGACCGCCTCGCCGTTGTTGAGCACCATGTTGGTGCCTTTACGAACCGCCACCACCGACGGTTCGTTCAGGACGATACCCTCATTGCGAGCGCACACCAAGGTGTTGCACGTCCCAAGATCGACCCCCATATCCTTGCTGAACCAGCCCAGAATTGTGTCTATCACTGTGACTCCCTTCAAAACGGATTGCCGTCATCAACACTGTGCTGCCGGTGGCGGGATGTACCGGGCCGGTCGGCTCGGCATGGCTGATCGTTTCTGTCGATTCTCAGCGCCCCACCTGGGCAATCGCAAACAGCGTCTCGTAATGCATCCAGCACGTCAGGGCGACATAAACCGCCGTGGACAGCACCGTCAGTGCCGCCAGCGCCATAATCGCGGTATATACATCACTGCTCGGAGCGGTATTTTTTCTGGCCATATCGTATACTCTTCGTTGCTTAAAGTTGGGTCCCTGCTGTGTCGCCTGCCTGCGGATCCTGCTGGATCAGCTGCATCACACCGGCACTCTGATCGACATCCACGTTGGTAATAACCACATCACATATGAACCTGTCGTCGCGGGTAATATGGAACACCATATCCGGACGCACCCCGTCAGCTGAGCCGACCGACAGATGCACAAGGTTGTCGGCCACATCGCGCACCACGCCGGTGATATCGATCTCGGCCGGTGCAGGATCAGCCGGTCGCGCAACGTCCGGCGAGGGGGTCACGGGCTGTGCCCGGGCAAAGTCGCCGCTCAGCGCCAGGACCTGCTGTTCCAGTTCGGTCTTCTCTTCCAGCAGGCGCCGGCGTTCGGCTTCCATCGATTGAAGCTGGACGATTTTGGCGTACAGGTCGGCGGTGATCTGGTT
>SKKI01000245.1 GCA_007121565.1 Phycisphaerae bacterium | reverse complement strand
ACGGCACCCGCACGCGGCAAGAGCAGCTTAGCGATACTGTTTATGCGCTGCAGGATGATTTTGATGCCCTTCAAAACCAAATGCAGCAGCGGCAGAACTTGTTTCTCGACGAGTTGGAGACATCCCAATCACTGACCGATGAGATTCGCAACCGATTCAACCAGCTCCAGGCGCAAATGGAGGATGCCACCGAAGAGCAGATTGAAACGTACCGCCAGCGGCTGGAAAGTGAACAGGCCCGGCTGCGGGCACGCCAGCACGAATTGCAGGAAACCGAAAGCCAGCTCGATGAAACGCAATCGCTGCTTCAGGACGCCTTGGCCCAATTGGAGGCCATCAAGCCCAGACCCGACATGGAAGTGGCCGCGTTTCGGCCCGATGCTCGCATTGTTCGCGTCGATCTTCAAAACGAACTGATCACCCTCGATGTCGGCGCCCGCGATCACGTCTATCCCGGCCTGACATTTTCGATCTATGACAGCCATGTGCCCATCCCCGAAGACGGCAAAGGCAAGGCCGAGATCGAAGTCTTTCAGATCGGCGAGCATGTCAGCGTCGCGCGCGTCCTGCGCATGGACCGGCGCAATCCCATCGTCCCGGACGATCTGGTCGTCAACCTGATCTGGGATCCCAGGACGAGCAATCAATTTGTGGTCATCGGCGATTTCGATACAACACGCGACGGGCGCATCGATCCGGACGGCCGGCAGCACGTCAGGGATTTGATCGAGCGATGGGACGGTGTGGTACAGGACGAGATCACCATTGATACCGACTTTGTCATCGTTGGCGCAGAACCGGATGTACCCCCCCGCCCGACACAGGCACAACTCGATGCTGACCCGACCGCCCTGCAGCGTTATGAGGCCGCCGTCCAGCGGGCCCAGCGGTACAATGAACTGCTGACCCAAGCCGGCAATCTTCGCGTACCGGTCTTTAACTACGAGCGGTTTTTGCACCTGATCGGATACGAGACGCTGGCGGCCAAGATGGGCATCAATTAGACGAGAACAACGCCTTTTGACGCGTCGGTCAGCGCGTTGGCTCAACGCCGATGGACGCGACAAAGACACGTCCGGTAGCGTTGCGGGACTCAGGATTCTGCACAAAACCTCGCTTTAATCCGCCAAACGTAATCGTCGCGGCCGCCTCGATGCTGACCGGCAGCGGCCAGCCGGCATCGCAGTCCAGCCCCGAGGGAATATCCACGGCCACCCGCGGTATCGCTGCCGCGTTGAGGGCGCTGATCAGGGCCGCAAACGGCTCGGCAAGCTGTCCCCGAAGACCGGTCCCGAAAAGAGCGTCAACAATCACATCGCATCCGGTGGTAAGCATCTGGACCTGTTTCGGCAATTCCGGCGTTTCGGGGTCCAGTTCGCAGGACGGTATCTCCATCCGGCGGCAAATCTCGCAGTTGACGCGGGCATCGCCGCTTAACCGCTGCCGATCGCCGCAAAGCACCGTCTTGACCGCACAGCCGGTATTGGCCAAGTGGCGGGCGATGACAAACCCGTCGCCGCCGTTGTTGCCGGTCCCGCAAAACACGACCGTCCGCGGCTGCGGCTGCCAATCCGGCAACGCAAGCAGGACCTCAGCGGCCCGGCGCCCGGCATTTTCCATCAACACAATACCCGGAATGCCCAGTGTCTCAATGGCGTATTGGTCAAAGGCCCGGGCCTCCTGTCGGCTCATCACCGCAAAGGCGTCGGTATTCTGTCCTGTCCATTCATTCATACGACACATTCTACCAATCCAGGCGAACAGGTCAATTGACAAATCAGTACTGGATAGGTATAAGACACAGAAGTCAATATCTGCAAATGTCCAATTCACAGACAGAAAGAACCCGTTTTTTATGCACATTCTGCTGACCAACGACGATGGGATATTTGCCCCGGGCCTGGCGGCGTTGTATGCTCGGCTGACCCGGTTGGGCAAAGTCACTGTCGCGGCGCCCACGGACGTGCAGTCCGGCGCCGGGCACAGCATCTCCCTGAAGGAAATCACCTGCGAATATGTCGATATTGTCGGCAAATTCGCCGGCTACAGCATCGACGGCTCGCCGGCCGACTGCGTCAAGCTGGCGTTGTATGAATTGGTCAAGCCCAAGGAAAAAGTCGATCTGGTGGTCTCGGGGATGAATCACGGAGCAAACGTGGGCATCAATGTCTTTTATTCCGGCACCGTGGCCGGCGCGATCGAGGGGGCGTTTTATAATCTGCCGGCCATCGCCGTCAGCGCCGCCCTGGACGACCCGTTTGACCTCGAGCAGGCCGCCGATCACGCCTTCGCTGTGATTGAGCAGCTCAAAGACCTGCCGGACGGTAAAGTCGCCAATGTCAATATCCCTCAATTGTCCAAGGGATCGCCCAAAGGCCTCCGTATCGTGCCGCAATCGATCAGCGGCTTTGACGAATTTTACGATCAGGACAGTTCCGGTGAGCTGGCGACCTATCGACTGACCGGCGGGACCCACCGGGACGAGCGGAACGGCTTCTGGACCGACAGTCTTGCGCTGGAGGCCGGGTATATCACCGTAACCGCCCTGCGCAAGGATTTGACCGACCCGATGACCAATGAGCTGCTGCGGTCGATGGAAATACAGCTTGCCGAGTCCGACAAAAAGGAAACGTCATGACCAACGTGTTTGAAAATCCGTGGCTGATGCTCACGCTGGCCGCTATTTCCATTATTCCCGTGTATTTTGTGCGTCAGGCCAAGCCCGAATGGGGGTACCGGCCTCTGTTGATTCCCATCCTGTTGGCGGCGCTGGGCTTTGGGCTGGACTATGCGGTGCAGACCGACTCGGAAAAAATACATGCGATCATTCGCACATGCCGGCAGGCCGCGGTGACAGGCGATATCGCCCCGATCGAGGAGGTCCTCTGCGACAATTACGACGACGGCTTTCACCGCGGGCGGGAGGATTTTCTAAATAGTGCCCGACGGGCCATTTCGCAGGCGGCGGTCAGCAGAGTGCGGTTTCAAAAGACGGAGTTGACGCTGGAGGGCCAGCGGGCGGTGATGGAACTGGATGCCGTGGTGCACCTGGACCCGCAAAGCCAATATGCCGCCTACGGCAGCCTGGTGTTTGTCTCCCTGCGGGTGGAATTTGCCAAGCTGCCAACCGATCAGTGGTGCATCCGCGGGGTGGGCATTACCTCGGTCAACAATCAGCGGGTCAACTGGGGCGCCGTCCGATAACCGGCGGCGGGTGTGCCGCACCGTGCGCCCGCGTCAACCGGTTTGTATCCCGCCTTATACACCCGCGGTCGTTTTGCGGCGTTCGACGATGTGTTCGATCTTTTCGAGCAGCTCGCTGAGGTCAAACGGCTTGATGATGTAGTCCTCGATGCCGCAGGCCCGCGCCCGGGCAATATCCTGGGCCTGGCTGCGCGCAGTGAGCATAATCACCGAAATATCCTTGCCCCAGCCCTGCTGACGGAGCTTTTCGAGCATTTCGTGGCCGTCCATCACCGGCATGATGACGTCCAGTAAAATCACGTCCGGCGCCTGCTCCTGAGCGATTTTCAGGCCGTCTTGGCCATTGTGAGCCACGCAGACCTGGTAATCATTCATCTCCAGACGGTCTTTGAGCGTCTGAACGATATTCGGCTCATCATCCACCACCAGCACTTTGGTCTTTGGCGATTTCTTCCTGAATCCAAAAAAATCGAACATGGCCTTGGTCTCCGACTTAAACGCTACTGCCATTCTCACCGTCAGCCGGCTGCCATTGACAGGTACATTCCGAATGTCCACACAGCGGCTTTTGGTTTTACACCCTTACTT
>SKKI01000091.1 GCA_007121565.1 Phycisphaerae bacterium | reverse complement strand
GTCAGACAGCTTCGGCTCACCCCCCGCGCGCCGGTCAGCAGCGCCAGATGGGAGACGGGCATATTCGGTTCCTGCTCCAGTTCGTGCTGCGCCGACAGCCGATCCATCGCAATTTGCGTCCATTGGGGCCAATTGACCTGTCGCGACTCGGTATCCCAGGCGCCGATCAGCGCCTCAAAAAACGGATCGAAATTCACTGCCCCTTCGCCGGCGCCCAGGTAGATGCCCAGACGACGCCGGTCAATGCCGTCGCCGGGGTTGTCGGTCTCAATATCAATGCCCGCCTGGCCGCAGGCTTCGGCGCACGCGCCGACGACAAACTGTGTGCCGCGGTTGCCGTGCTTGTGCCGATCGTAGTGCCTCACACGCGCGCTCAGGTCAAAGTCCTTGACCTCGGCGTCAAATTGAGTCGGATAGGTGCTCGCGTCGAACAGTGTGGTCGTATCGGCCCCGGACCGGCCGCTCATCAAGCCATCCCACAACTGTGCCGTGGTGTGTCCCAGCGGGCTGACAACGCCCATCCCCGTGATGACAACGCGATGTTTCATTCAACCTCAACCTTTTTGATGACAAGCGCCGCGGTCTGTCCGCCAAAGGAATAGCCGCAGCATAAAACAGTTCGTATAGATTTTTGCGTCCGGGCCCGCGTCAGTTTCAAACGGCAGCCGTCGGCGGGCTGCTCGACATTGCGGCTGGGCCCGATTGTCCCCTCGGCCACAGCCTTGACCGCCGCGGCGGTGTCCAGTGCGCCGGCCGCTGCGCCCGTATGGCCGGTCATCCCCTTGATCGCCCACACGTCGATATGCTCCAGTGCCTGGCCGAAGACCCGCTCCAGGGCGGCCGCCTCGGCGCGATCGTCCTGGGGGATACCCGAGCCGGTCGGAATAATCAGATCAATCTGATCAGGCGTCAGCTGCGCCTCGGCCAGGGCGGTCTCGATGGTCATCGCCAGCCCTTCGCCGTTTGGCTCGAGGTGAGCAAGCTGCGGATTGAGGCTGTTGCCCGAGGCCGCGCCGGCAAACTCAGCGAGAATCGCCGCGCCGCGGGCCTGTGCCGTTTGCAGTTCCTCCATCACGATCGCGCCGCCGGCCTCGCCGAACACCGACCCGCTTGCGGCCGCGTCAAAAGGCCGGCACGCCGCCTCGGGCGTATCATTGTATCGGGTAGTCGAACGTTTCAGCAGGCACTGGCGCAGCATGACAATCGGGTTGACCTTGGCCTCGGCCCCGCCGCCCAGACCGGCGTCCGCGTCGCCGCGCTGGATCATCTCGGCCACCTCGGCAATCGCGATATGGGCGCTGGTCTCGCCGCAGGTGATCGTGTTGCTGGGCCCTTGAATATCGTGAATAATGCCCACATGGCAGGGCAGCATATTCGGCAGGTACTTCAGCAGCCACAAGGGCGTCAGGTTCTGCATGCCCTCGGCGCCCCACTTGCGCAAATCAAATACCCCGTCTGTCACGCAGCCGGCCGCGCAGGCCGCCAGTTCATTCAGATCGCAACTGATCAATCCCGCCCCGTAGCTGATGGCAAGCCGCGTCGGATCGAAGGTCGGCGTATCGTCGCCGGCGGCCTTGGTTACAATGCCGGCATTTCTGAAGGCGTCATCGGCGGCCAGCACCGACAGCTCAATATCCCGGCTCATCAGCTTGGTCGCCTTGCGGTAGACCTTGGGCACATAATCCCGCACCTTAAACGCCGGTACCTGGCCGGCCAGTCGGCACGGAAACGCCGAGGCGTCAAAGGCCTCAATCGGCCCGATGCCGCAGCGCCCTTCCAGTAGGCCGTGCCACAGGTCCTCCGCGGCCAGGCCCAGCGGCGAGACGGCGCCCAGTCCCGTTATCACAACACGGCGTCTGCTCATCGCGGCTGCTCCATGGCGGGATGTGTCTCGACAAAATCGGTCAGCAGGGAGCTGAACAGATCGGTAAACACAAAATTCTCTTCGGGAAATTTCCTGCCGGCCAGGTTTTTGTCCACATGGCTGAATATCAGGCTGATCTGGGCGATGCGCTCGTCGCCACGGCGGATTTCGCCGACGGTGCCGGCCGCTTCAGGCGCGATCGATTCGATCTCGGCGTGCAGTGTGATCGTATCGCCCGGGCGGACATAGTGGTAAAAGGCCGCCCTTTTGATCTTGGCCAGCACGACCTTTTCCTCGAACCCCCGCGCCTCGCCGACCAGGATGCCCGCCGTCTGGGCCATCGCCTCGATCATCAGGCACTCCGGCATGACCGGAAAGCCCGGAAAGTGATCGTGCAGATGCTCCTCGGCCAGCGTTACGTTCTTCAGCGCAACAGCCCGCTTGCCGCTTTGGAACTCCAGAAACTTATCAATCCAAATCCATCGCATAAAAAAATCCGAAATTCGAAATCCGAAATTCAAAAACAAATCCAAAATTCAAAAACCCAATGACACAAACGATTGTTTTAAACATTCATATTTTGGTCATTTGATATTGTTTCGGAATTCGATTTTCGAATTTCGATATTTCTCTTTAACCGTTGACTTTGCTTTCGATGAAATTAACGATGGCGTCCACCGTGAACAGATCGGCAATCTTGTTGATATCCGGATCGGCCTCGAATGCGCTCAAATCAGTGTGCGGCATCTTGTCCCGCAGCTCGGCCAGTCCCTTTTCCGTGACCTTGCCGTCTTTGACATAGTCGGTATTGTTCAGCACCGCCTCGGCCGGGAACAGCTCTTCCCGCGGCACCTTGATGTCAAAGGCCTTTTCCAGACGAAACACGATATCCAGAAAATCGATGCTCTCGGCGCCGAGATCGCCCATCAGCGTTGCCTCCGGCGTAATATCCTCGTCATCCAGTCCCAGCGCCTCAACCAGCGCTTCCTGAACCTGCTCATAAATCGCGTCACGGCTCATTGCCATAATGTGTAGCCTCCGTTGAAATAATAAAAGGTTAAACGTCAAAAATCAAAATTAAGGACCGCCCTTCGGGGGCGGCGCTCTAACTTGCCTCGTCCGGTTTCAACAGCTGCCACCGCTGCTTGAGGGCCTCGACAATCTGCCCGTCCACATGGGCCATCTTCGGGTTCTCGTCGGACAGGTTGAAACAGCGCAGCGTAAACTGTGCCGCGACAATCTCCTCATCGCCGCACACCCCGCGCCCGCTGAAACTGCCGGCATTTTCCTCGATGGCCTTGGCGGTTACCTCGTAGCGAATCTGCATACCCGGCGAGGCAAAGCTCTTATACCGCACATTGCGGGCATTTTCAAGCAGTACCATGCTCTGGGCAAAATGACTGTGCTGCCGCACCAGCCACGAGGCCGACTCGACCAGCCCTTCCAGCAGCAAGACCCCGGGCAAGACCGGAAATATCGGGAAATGATCCGCCAGGTACTCCTCGGCCAGCGAAACACTCTTGACCGCCGTCAGCGACCGGCCCGGCGTCAGTTCCAGAACCTTGTCAATCAATATAAATTTCATGCGTGGAATTGTAGCCGCCAATTGCCAATTTTCCAGTTATTTTTGGCGGTTTTTTAAGATTACCGTCAATTCAGGCTGGAATCAGTGCGTGGAAAACTTAAAGACAGTTGTGGTCTTGTAATTTTGTCCCGGCCGCAGCACACAGCTCGGAAAGCCCGGCTTGTTGGGGCTGTCGGGGAAATGCTGGGTTTCCAGGCAAAAAGCATGGCGTTTCAGGTAGGCTTTGCCGTCTTTTCCGGTCAGCGTCCCATCCAGGAAGTTGGCCGAATAGAACTGCATGCCCGGCTCGGTCGTCCAGACCTCCATTGAACGCCCGCTGGACCGCTCATAGACCGTTGCCGCCGGGCTCAACGCGTCGCCGGATTTGTTCAGCACCC
>SKKI01000247.1 GCA_007121565.1 Phycisphaerae bacterium | reverse complement strand
CAGTTTGTCGAGATGGTCATCGACCGCTACTCGCCCAAATTGTACCAGACATTGGGCATCTTTTTGCCGCTGATCACGGTCAACTGTGCAATTCTCGGCGTCTCACTGTTTATGGTCATACGGGAGCATTCGTTCATCGTGACCATCGGCTACGGCTTCGGCAGCGGTGTGGGGTGGCTGCTGGCGATTCTGGCGATGGCCGGCATCCGTCAGCGGCTCAAAGAATCAAAGATTCCCGAGGGTCTGCGCGGGCCGGGGATCACCCTGATCATCGCCGGCCTGATGGCCCTGGCGTTTGTGGGCTTTACGGGGGTCTTGAGCTGAAGGGATGTATGCGTTGCTGATTTTTCTGGTTACCATTTTGATTGTCAGCCTGATCGCCGCCCTGCTGGCTGCGGCACTGGTGATCGCCGAGCGGTATATTGCCGATTACGGCCAGTGCACACTGACACTCAACGGTCAGCGCGATCTGAGCGTTCAGGGCGGCAAGCCGCTGCTGACCGTCCTGCGTGAGGAGAAGATTTTCATCCCCAGCGCCTGCGGCGGACGCGGCACCTGCGGCGTGTGCAAGGTCAACGTAACCGACGGAGGCGGGCCGATTCTGCCGACCGAAACGCCGTTTCTGGCCAAAGAGGAAATCGCCGACGATGTCCGTCTGTCCTGCCAGATCAAGGTGCGCGGCGATCTGGCGATCCACATCCCCGAGGAGTTGTTCAATGTGCAGGAGTTTGCGGCGCGATGCGTCCAGATCGAGGAATTGACCTATGATATGAATCGGTTTCGATTTGAACTGACCGAGCCGGCCACAATAGAGTACGTCCCCGGCCAGTATGTGCAGTTGCTGTGCCCCCGGTACAAAGGCAACGCCGAAGAGGTGTACCGCGCCTATTCCATCGCATCCGATCCGAAGCAAAAGAACATCATCGATTTGATTATCCGGCGCGTGCCCAACGGCATTTGCACAACGTGGTGCTTTGAGTACCTCAAGCAAGGCGATACGGTCAAGATGAACGGCCCCTATGGTGAGTTCTGTTTGAGCCGGACCGAGGCGCCGATGGTCTTCGTCGCCGGCGGCAGCGGGATGGCGCCGTTTGTGACGATTTTGCATGCGATGAAAAACACCGGCAATCCGCGACAGGCGGAGTACTTCTTCGGCGCCAATACCACGGCCGATCTGTGCCTGACCGGCGAAATGAAAGATTTTGAACAGGCGCTGCCCAATTTCACGTTTGTGCCGGTGGTGGCCCGCCCCGACGAAAGCGACAACTGGACGGGCGAAACCGGCCTGGTTACCGAGGCGGTACAGCGGCGGTATACCGACCTGAGCGGCCACGAGGGCTATCTGTGCGGCAGCCCCGGGATGATCGACGCCGCGGCCAAGGTCTTTACCTCGCTCGGGATGCCGGAAGATAAAATTTATTACGACAAATTTGCATAACAGTCAGACCTGTTTCTATATTAATCATTTTACATTTTACATTTAACTTTTAACATTTCGAGGTGGCTATGAAGATGTCGCCGCAGGACAAAAAACTGGACCACATGCTGCGGTCCTCAACGCTGGTGGCCGGGGGCTTTATGGGCCGCGACCGCCGCAGCGTCCGCGAGATCATCGAGGCCGACGCCGCGGCGCTGGCAGCCTGCGGCCTCAATGCGGCGATGGTGGCCCGGCGGATGCGCGAACTGACCGATATCGGACGCCGGGGACTGGGCACATGGGTCGATGCCGACGGCGAACGGCTGCAGGTCATGAGCGAGGACTATAAAGGGATGCTGGTCTGTCCCTGGGGACATGCCGGCCATTACCACAAGCGGAGCACCGTCGTCAAGGCCGGCGCCGATGAGCGAATGCTGACCTGGTCGGATCTGAACATCCATCTGATCGAAGCCCACGGCTTTTTCGAGGGCAGAGGCTCGGCCTTCCGCATCGAACCGGCCCAAGCTGCCGAAATACTTTTCGGCAAAACAACACCCTGAGGGTTGACGCTGCCGGCAGGATCGGGATAATCAAAGCGTTATGAATGAACTGACACTGAGCCAGATGAAAGGAAAAACGCCATGAAAAAGTATCGTTGTCTGTTATGCAGCTATGTGTATGACCCCGCCCAGGGCGATCCGGATAACGGCGTCGAGCCGGGCACGGCCTTTGAGGATTTGCCGGACGACTGGGTGTGTCCGGATTGCGGCGCCGGCCAGGATGACTTCGAGCCGGACGAGGGCTAACGCAGTACAGTCGGCCCTGGGGTTCATCTGCAATCTCAGGGCGTTTTTCTTACAGGCTGTAGGGGTGTGCGGCCTGTAATGGTGTACGGAAAGGATGACGATGAAACGGGTTGAAGCCGTCCTGAAACAGCAGGAAATGCTCTGCGCCGAAACGGCGGCCGGGCCTTGCGGCGTGGTCGTGTTCGGCGCCTCCGGAGATCTGGCCCATCGCAAGCTGTTTACCGGATTGTATGAGTTGTACCGGCGAAAGATGATCAGCAAGCGGTTTTACTGTCTCGGCTGCGGGCGGTCGGACTACGACCCAGAGCTGTTTCGCCAAAAGGTGCGCCTATCGCTGACCGATGCGCTGGAGACCGTCGAGCCGCAGACGCTGGAGGCCTTTTTGCGGCACATCTACTACACCGCGGGCGACTATGCCGATGACCGGCTGTATCAACAACTGTGCCGGACAATGGCCGAGCTGGATGAGACCTATGACGTGCAGGGATCGCGGATATTTTATCTGTCGGTGCCGCCGTTTCTGTATACGCAGATTGTCGAGAAGCTGGGAACCTTGAAACTGAACTGCCCGGCAGCGACGGGACACTTTCAAGAGGTTCGGCTGGTCATCGAAAAACCTTTCGGACGGGACCTGGAATCGGCCAAAGAACTGGACACGGTGCTGCGCCGGCATTTCGATGAGTCACAGATCTACCGCATCGACCATTACCTGGGCAAGGAGACGGTGCAGAACCTGCTGATCTTCCGGTTTGCCAACAGTTTGTTCGAGCCGGTGTGGAACCGCAATTACATCGATCATATCCAGATTACAATCGCCGAGACGCTGGGGGTAGAGCACCGTGCCAATTATTATGACAAAACCGGCGCGGTGCGGGATATGTTTCAAAACCACCTGCTTCAGATGCTGGCGCTGGTGGCGATGGAGCCGCCGGTCTCCTTTGAGGCCGACCGCGTGCGGGATGAAAAGATCAAGCTGCTGCGGGCGCTGCGGCCATACACGGCGGAACAAACCCCGCAGTTTTTTGTGCGCGGCCAATACGGCCCCGGCCAGATTGACGGACAGGCCGTGCCGGGCTATCGCCAGGAGCAAGGCGTCGCCGGTGATTCGCAGACCGAGACATTTGTCGCCGCCCGGCTGTGGGTGGACAACTGGCGCTGGCGGGATGTGCCGTTTTATCTGCGCACCGGTAAACGGCTCAAGCGGAAACTGACCGAGATTGCGATTGTCTTTAAGCCCGCCCCGCATTCGATGTTCGTCAACGCCGGTCTGGAGGATATGCCGCCCAATGTCCTGCGGTTCCAGATTCAGCCGGACGAGGGGATGTACCTGAGCCTGCAGGCCAAACGCCCCGGCTCGAAATTGTGTATGAGTATGCTGGAAATGGCGGTCGATTACCAGCAGGTCTTCGGGCTCGAGATGCCCGATGCCTACCAGCGGCTGCTGCTGGACAGCATGGTCGGCGACCAGACGCTCTTTACCCGGCACGACAGCATTCTGGCGTCGTGGCAATTCCTGATGCCGGCCCTGGAATACTGGCAGGCCCGCCCCGACAGGCCCGCTGTTTATCCTGCCGGCAGCAGCAGTTTTGACACTGCTCAGAGCCTTCT
>SKKI01000167.1 GCA_007121565.1 Phycisphaerae bacterium | reverse complement strand
TATTTTGCCCCGACGGGGCATTTCTACATCCAGCAAGAATCCACAACCCTTACCCTTTTGTTTCCGTGACCAACCGTTTCGTTTCAGCCGACTGGTTGGCGTGGGCCTGCTTGAATTGATCCGCTGCCGTTGGGCAAAGCTGCTTGAACAGTTCATTGCCCTCAACGATCTCCTTGAGTGCATCGCCTTTTTGCTTTGCTTGCTTGAGAAACGTCGCCAGCCGCAGTCCATACACACCGCCGATCAGCCCCGTCAGTCCGATGCCCAGCTCCAACGCCCCATCGGCCATCGCCCACGCATCCGGCTTTCGCTGCGCATCGACCGCCGCCTGCCGGGCCAGCGCCGGGCCGCGCTCTAACACTGCCTGAACCGTCTCCATCGCCGGCGTCTCTTTCGGCAATCCATAATCCAGCACAAACGCCTCGCTTTGCTGAGCCGTCAGGGCCGCAAGCTCTCTGAGCGTTGGCGATGCTGCTTCCTGTTGGGCCGTCTGCTCGGTCAACTCACACGTCCGCCAATGCGCCCAGGCATTTTGCTTCTGCGCCTCGGTCGCGGCCGTTCGAACCGCTCCGCATCCGCCAATACACAAAACCGCCATAACCATCATCATTGTTCTCATCGTTCGCTCCTTTCCCAACATAGTAGGATGGGCTTTAGCCCATCACGTTGTTCAGTGCCGTGTCGTATCGGACAGCTTGCGCTGTCGCGCTTTTGTGGTTTACGTTATCGCTGCTCCACCCGCCGCAATCGATACTCCTGCGAGAGGGTCGTTTCCTGCAGCCGTTCCAGCCGCGTGCAGAATCTTTCCTGCGACTCCAGCAGCAGCCGCACATCCCGCTGCAATCCATCCAACTGCCGCTGCAAATTGACCCAACTGCCGAGTATCAATCCGGCCAGCATCACCACCTGCACCAGCGTCGAGACACTAAGGCGCCGGTCAATCCGCCATTTGTCTTGTTGTGTTTGCGTCATAATACCCCCACGTTGAATTACCGGCGTTTCAATTGCAGATCATCGCCGCGATGGATCACATCAGTCTGCCCGTCGCCGGTGGTGTCCATCTCCAGCCGCAGCCGACAGACGGCCTCTTCAACCATCTGCCGGTACACATCCTTCTTACGGCCAAACACATCATCGTCATCGTCCTGCTGGATCAGCGTCTCAAAAATCAGCGCCAGCGCCGCCGCGATCATCGCCGTCTTCAAACGCCGCAGGCTGTTTTCGTTCATCGCCTCCATCATCTCCGGCGTCAACTCCAGCCGATCCGACACCATCCGCTCGGCGATTGCCCGCTGCGGCGCAAAGGTGCTGATCCGCCAGATCAGGTTACTGCCGACACCGACCGCAATCGGCGGTTCTGCCGCGTCGCCGCGCAGCACCGAGACGATCAACTGCGTCGCCGAGACCACTTCCACAATCTCGTAACACCCGTCAATCACACTGTCGATGCTCGCCAGGTACAGCACATCGCCGGCCTGAACGCCCGCGGCCGGGAAATCCTCTCCGGCCGCACTGAACGACGTGCCATTCAGCGCGGCGCTGCTGCCGCGCCCGTACTGCTGATGACCAATCCGCCACGTCCCGAACAGCGCCGGCTCATAGACCAGCAAATTCACATCGTTGGTCAGCATAAAACGTCTCCTTTGATGTAATTCAACATTCAAAATTCAAAATTCATCATTAAATATGGGTCGGGGCCGCCTCCTCCAAACCCTCTCGACCCCGACCCGAAGTTTTTACGCCGATGCCAATCCGTGAATCATCCCGTGCGCCGCCTCGTTGCGCAGCTCCAGCGTATACTCGCCGATCAATTCGCCGCACTCATAGTCGCCGGTACTGGCCAGCGGCTTGAAGTGAAAGCTCCGCCCGGCCAGCGGCATCACGCTGATCCGTGACGAATCCAGCAGCAGCACCGCGTCCTGCGGCATCCAGCGCGTCGTTACAATCCGGCAGACGCCAAAGTCGCTTTCGTACAGGCTGACCATGTCGCGGTAGGCCGTATCGGTGGCGCTGTAGCCCCGCACCGCCGAGAGAAACGCGTTGATCCGACGTTTCTGGTAGCCGCCGACGACAATCAGATCGACAGTGCCGCTGCTGTTTTCCCAGATGCGCCGCAGCGCATAGTTCAGCTTGGCCTCGTCAAGTTCGTCGCCTGCCGGAAACCCGGTGTCGTCCGGGGTAAGAATGTTCGTCGCCAGGTGCGAGACAATCCCCCGCATCGTCCGGCGCACGGTCGAGCTGCCCTGCGGATTGGCCGTCGGCATCCCGCCGTTAATGACGGTGCTTTCCAGGTCGCGCAGCAGCTCGCGCAGACGCTCCTGCTTCTGGTAGTCCATCTCGTCGTCCAGCCCCAGTTGCGTGGCCGCCAGCTCCGAGCCGCTAACCTCCACCGCCGCGGTAAAGATCTGCGTCCAGTTGCTCTTGCGCACGCGGCTGGTAAACCGCGCCTCCGGCCGGTCGGCCCCTTCCAGCGCCGCGTTGCCCAGGATGTTCAGCACCTGGCCGTCGATGATGGCTTCCGGTGTGGTCCCCGCATAGCCCCGCACCACCGTCAGCGTATTGCCGCTGATACCGGTTACCAGCATCAGCTCCCGCGACCCTTCGACCTGGATCTGATCGCCGATGCGAAACCGCGAGCCGTTGGCCGCGTCAAACGCCGTCGTACCGGTCGGCTCGCTGATCATCAGATCATCGACGGCATCTTTGTTCGGCAGCAATTCATCCTCCAGCCACTCGTGATGCGTACTGGTCGCCGCTCGCAGCGAATCGCCCAGCACATCCAGCAGCGGCGTCTCATACGGCGAGACAATCGAAATCAAATCCGACACATCCTCGGCAATCTCCGGCAGCGTCGGCCCTGCACTGTATGTTGCTTTTCCTGTAAATGCCATAATTGTTTTCCTTTCTGAAAATTATCAACTCTGTTATGCCAAATCTTGTTTTGCCGCCCAAAAAATCCGAAATCCGAAGCATGAAATTCGAAACAATTTCGAATGACAAAAATCCAAATGTTCAAAACCAAGGCTCTGCCATATTTTCTTTTGTCATTGAAGCATTTGTAGTTTGAATTTGTTTCGGATTTCGATATTCGTATTTCGAGTTTCTCAGACGTAGTTCCGTCTGAGCCGCAGATACGCCTGCATATCCGCCCGGCTGCCGCTTTGGGCCGCCTGTGTGGCGGCGCTGTCCAGTGTGCTTGCCGGGTCGCTGCGATGCTTCAGGACCGCCGTCCTGACCGGCGCCGCATCCTGTTTGTCCGCGGCAAACAAATGCGCCTTGTCGCTGCGAAGCTGCTCGATAACCGCCTCGACATCCGCCGATTCGTCCTCGTCCAGCCGCGCCCGCGCCAGCAGCAGCGTCGTCTCCAGGTCGGTCGTGCCTGCCGCGGTCAAGGCCGCTCGCAAAGCCTGCTCCTGCCGCACCGCCGCAAGCTGCTCGCCCAAGCCTTCCGCCGCCTGCCGCTGCTGCAGCAACGCCTCCTGCGCCTCGGCCAGCGCCTTCTCGGCCGACTGCGCCCGCTTGCGATACCGAATCGCCTCAGCCACCGGCACCGTCTTGTCCAGTTCTGTACCGCCGGCTTCCAGCCGGCTCTCTTCTGCACTGGCAGTTGCTTCTTGACCGTCCATAAAAACCCCTTTCTGAAAAACAAATTGACATTATCAAATCTGCGTAGTCCGCGAAATCCTCGGCCCTCTCCTATTCGTCGTCTGCCAGCGGATCGGCAAACACCACCTCGATGTCGCGCTCCTGCGGCGCTGTCGCATACACCCCGGCCCTGTCCAGCAGCGTCAGCACCATCCTGGCAATCGTCCGCAACCCCTGTCCATAGGT
>SKKI01000261.1 GCA_007121565.1 Phycisphaerae bacterium | reverse complement strand
GCGGCCAATGCCGGCGTGGTGCGGGCCTTTGAGGACGTGCTGGACCTGGAGCAGGACGAGCTGATTGTCCCGGCGCTGCATTTTTACACCGGCGCGCTGGGTTCGGCGCTGGCCGCCGAGGCCGGCTCCGGCAAGGCCGCCCGGACCGCGGTCCAAAAACTGCAGGACTATCTGAAAAACGGCGCCGCCTCGCTGCGCAAGATTCCCCATCGCCAGCCGCTGGTGGCCCCTGCGCTGCCGGCGCCCGAAAGCCGTGTGGTGGATATCGAAACGTTGAGCGACTCGCCCTGCGAGGCGTATTTGGGCGTCGATGTCGGCTCGATCAGCACCAATGTGGCGGTCGTTGACAGCGACAAACGCGTGCTGGCCAAAGAATACCTGATGACCGCCGGGCGGCCGCTGGAGGCGGTGCGCGAGGGGCTGCGCCGTGTTGGGGCGCGTGTCGCCGGCAAGGTGCGCATCGCCGGGGCCGCCACGACCGGCTCGGGACGGTATTTAACGGGCGACTTCATCGGCGCCGATGTGGTGATTAACGAGATCACCGCACAGGCGGCCGGGGCGGTGGCGGTCAATCCCGAAGTGGATACGATTTTTGAGATCGGCGGCCAGGACAGCAAATACATCCGGCTCGAAGACGGGGTGGTGGTCGATTTTGAGATGAACCACGCCTGCGCGGCCGGGACGGGCTCGTTTCTCGAAGAGCAGGCCCAGCGGCTAGGTATCTCGATCAAAGATGAGTTTGCGGCGCTGGCGGCCAGGAGTGAAAAACCCGCCCAACTCGGTGAGCGGTGCACGGTGTTTATCGAGTCGGACCTGCTGGGCTATCAGCAGCGCGGCGCCAAGACCGAGGACCTGGTGGCCGGACTGGCCTACTCGATTGTCGCCAATTATCTCAACCGCGTTGTCGGGCGGCGGAAAATCGGGCAGAACATCTGCTTTCAGGGCGGCACGGCCTTCAACAAGGCGGTCTGGGCGGCCTTTGAGACGGTCACCGGCAAGCCCATCCGCGTGCCGGACCATCACGAGATGACCGGCGCGATCGGGGCAGCGCTGATTGCCGCCGAGCATATGCAAAAAATGCGAACCGGCAACGGCGATTCGCTGCGGTCGCAGTTTCGCGGCTTTGAGAACCTTACGCAGGTGCAGTACACCGTCGAGACCTTTACCTGCGAGGACTGCTCCAACGCCTGCGAAATCAAGCAGGTTCAGATCGAAGGGGCCGACCCGCTGTACTACGGTTCGCGCTGCGACCGGTACAACATCGCCGCAAAGAAGGCCAAAACCGCCGGCGAAGATATCCTGGGCTGGCGCACGGCGAAATTGTTCGACCATGCGCAGGTGGGAATGTCAAATGTCAAACGTCAAATGTCAAATGCAGAAGACAAAAAACAACTCAAAACTCAAAACTCAAAACTCAAAACTCCCGTCATAGCCATTCCGCGGGCGCTGATTGCCTGGCAGCTTTTGCCGATGTTTTCACGGTTCTTCAAGGCGCTGGGCTTTGAGGTCAAGGTCTCCGGCAAGACCAACAAAAAGATCATCCGCCAGGGTGTCGAGGCGGTGCCGGCCCAGCCGTGTTTTCCGGTCAAGGCCGCCTTCGGGCATGTCCGCCAGTTGCTGGATGCCCAGCCGGATTACCTGTTCCTTCCGTGCATTCCGAGCATGACGCCGGTCGCGGACGACCAGCCGCATCACAAGCTGTGTCCGTATGTGCAGTCGTTTGCGTTTCAGGTGCAAAGCGCCTTTGACGGGCGGTTTGGCCGCACGAAACTGCTGAGCACGACGCTGCGCCTGGGCGAGGGCGACAAGCAGATGAAACAATCGTTCCGCGCGATCGCCGCCGAGGTGGGCGTGGACGCAAAACGCGCCGATGCGGCCATGCGCGAGGCGCTGGCGGCCCAGCAGGCCTTTGCCGGCGACATCCGGCGTAAGGGACGCCAGATTCTTGACTCGCTGGGGCCCAATGAGCGGTTGTTTGTGCTGGTCTCACGGCCGTATAACGGGCTGGATGAAGGGATGAACCTGCGGCTGTCGCAAAAACTCGAGTCGATGGGCGTGCGCTGGATGCCGATGGAGATGCTCAATGCGGCCACGGCACCGCTGACCGATGAAACGCTGCACCGAACCATGTACTGGAGCTACGGCCAGCGCATCCTGCGCGCCGCCGAGCAGATTCAACGCGATGATCGGCTGTTTGCGATCTACCTGAGCAATTTCAGTTGCGGGCCGGATTCGTTCTTGCAGCATTTTTTCACCGACATCATGCGTCACAAGCCGGCGCTGCTGCTGGAGCTGGACGAGCATACCGCCGATGCCGGGCTGATCACGCGGCTAGAGGCCTTCTTCGAGAGCCTCAAGCACTATCGGCCCGCCGAACAGGACGCCCAAAAGAGCGTCTCCTGCGGCATTCGCTCCTGCAGTCTGACACCCGATCACACCTTGTATGTGCCTTATATGGGCGATGTGTCCTACGGCTTTGCGGCCTGTTTCCGCGGGTACGGCCAGCCGGCCGAGGTGATGCCGCTGGCCGACGAGGACACCCTCAACCGCGGGCGGCAGTACACCACCGGCAAAGAGTGCCTGCCGTGCGCGATGACCATCGGCGAGATGCTCCGCACGCTGGATCAGCGCGGGCGAAAGTCGGCCTTCTTTATGCCCGGCGGCAGCGGGCCGTGCCGATTCGGAATGTATAACTGTTTGCAGCGGCTGGTGCTCGGCCAGGTGGACAAGGCCAATACCCTGGTCATCTCACCCAACCAGGACAGCAACTTTTTCGCCGAGTTCGCCCGCGACCTGGAAGGCGTCTCGGCCAGAAGCCTGCTGACCGGTTTCTGGAAAGCGGTCGTCGGCATTGATCTGCTGCACAAGGCGCTGTTGAAAACGCGGCCGTATGCCCGCGATGTTGAGCAGGCCGAGCGCGTTTACCAGGAACTGCTGGACGAATGGTGCCGCCGGATTGAGGCCCGCGAGTCGATCAAGCAACTGGCGGCGTTTATGGGACAGGCCGCCCGGCGATTGGCGGATGTACCGGCCGACCGGACGACGCTCAAACCCAAGATCGGCATTGTCGGCGAGATTTATGTGCGGATGCACCCCTCGGCCAACAAAGACATCATCCGTCAGCTTGAAGCGCTGGGCGCCGAGTGCGACCTGGCCGGCTTTGCCGAGTGGGTCTATTATGTCAATTCCAACAATGTCAGCGAGTCGAGGCGACGTCGTGCCTGGCCCGTCCACTTCGGCCTGCGTCTGCAGGATACCGTCCAGCACACGATTGAAAGACGGCTGGCCCGGCCACTGCAGCAGCGCTTCGGGACGCTGGCCGAGGGGCCGACCGAGCACATGCTCAAGCTGGCCGCGCCGTATATCGACCGGGCCTTTGAGGGCGAGGCGGTCCTCAGCGTCGGCAAGATCCTCGAGCTGTATCAGCACGGCGCCGGCGGCGTGGTCAATGTGATGCCGTTTTCGTGTATGCCCTCGACGGTGGTCAGCACCCAGACCCAGCGGCTCAGCAAAGAATGTGACGGGATGCCCATCTTGAACATCAGCTTTGACGGGCAGGAAGACCCGGCCCTGATTACGCGGCTGGAGGCCTTCGTCGAGCAGGTGCGCCAGCGCCAAGCCGATGCGGTAAACGAACCCTCGCCGGTCAGTGGATAAGCAGTGGGACCTGTGCAGTCACGATGAACAACTCAACCCAAACACGGACAGAAGGCCTCAGCGGACCTGCTCCGCTGACGATCGGGCCGCTTGAAAGTGCCGTCGACGGATGTTATGCAGAGCCGGTGCGGTCGTATTTTGCGCATTACGGGCTGACGGCCGACGACGGCTGTGAGCAT
>SKKI01000296.1 GCA_007121565.1 Phycisphaerae bacterium | reverse complement strand
GCCTTGCACTGGGCGGCCCACCGGATCGTGCGCTGGACGGCGTTTTCCAGCCGCCCGGCAGGGCACGGCCACGGCGGACACTCATCAAAACACATGATGATATCGGCGCCCAGTTGATTCTGCGTCGCGATAGCGCGTTCAGGATCCAGGTAAATTTTAGCCCCGTCGAGATGACTTGCGAATTCTACGCCGTCATCTGTGATACGGTTCAGTGCGTCCAGCGAAAACACCTGGTACCCGCCGCTGTCGGTCAGAATCGGCCCGTTCCAGCCCATCAGGCCGTGCAGCCCGCCCAGCGCCGCGACCGTCTCGGGCCCGGGGCGCAGCAGCAGGTGATACGTATTGGCCAGGATGATCTGCGCCCCGGTTTCGCCGATCTGCTCAGGCAGCAGCCCCTTGACCGAGCCGCGCGTGCCAACCGGCATAAAACACGGCGTCTGGATGCCCCCGTGGGGCGTTGTCAACCGTCCGCGCCGCGCTGCGCTGTGCGGGTCGGACCGAATTAGCTCAAACTGTTTCATTCAACCATCGCTGTCTCAATGCGTACCAGCCGGGCCTGGGGATAATAAAACGCCAACACCTCGGCCCAGGTTCGCCCGTCCCGGGCCAATCCCTGCGCGCCGTACTGGCACAACCCCACGCCGTGGCCAAAGCCCCGCCCGTCGGTAAACCGAACTGTCTCGTTCGTCTGGCTTAGCTCGACCAGCGTGCTTCGCAGCCGCCGGCCCGTCGGGTCCAGTGTCAGGCGAAAATCCTCGCCGCGAACATGGTCTTGCCGGCCGTTGACGCCGGTCAAGCCGACCTGCGTGATCCGCTGCTCATAGCCGGTCTGTCGGATCTCGATGGCCTCAATGCGCTCCAGCGACGCCAGCGACGCATAACGCCGCATCAGCCGCTGTGAGACCTCAGCCATCGAATACGCCTGCGGGCCCCAGTAAAAATCGCCGCGCCGGGCCGTCTGCTCGCACCACGAACACCGCACGCCCGGCAGATTGACCCAGTCCGGCCCGAAGACGCGTCGGCTGTTTTCCGTATGCCCGCCGCAGGAGGAGCTGTAATAGGTCGGAAAAATCACTTCGCGACCGTCCCGTCCCGGCGCAATCAGGAGTTGCCCGGCCGTGTCCAGCACCGCCTGCCGGATACGCGAATTTTCCGCCTCCAGGCCTTTATACACCTGGTTGGCCTGTGTGCGCGTCATATCCCAGTGGCGCCCCCGGCCAAACCGGTGGCCAATGGCCAGGCTGTAAGTCCGTGCCGCCACCGCCTGGGCCTTCAGCGCCTCCGGTTCCCAGTAACTGTACATCTCGGCGCCGACCACACCCAGCAGATACGACTCCAGCGGCACATGATTGACCGCCTGTATCCCGTCGTTGCCGGCGTTGACATGCAGATACAGATGCCCGCGAAATCCCATCTCCTCGAGCTCAAAATAATACGGCTCTTTGGGACGCAGGACGACCGCCGGGCCGATCCTGTGCCGGCCGACATAAATCCGACCGTCCTGCAGGCGAATGTGAACGCTGCCGGTCTCGGAAAAGTCCGCCGTCACGCCGCCGGCCAGCGCCTCGACCGTAAACCCGGCCGGCGTTGAGACCGCATACTCGCTTAGATTGCCAAAGAGCAAAACGCGAACCCAGGTCTCAGGCGGACTGTCTATATCCACCGTCGGCTCTACGGTGTCGCGTCTTGGACATCCGGATACTGCAAGGGCCACAGCCGCCGCATACACCCATCCCCTCAGCGAGAGCAATAGGCCGGGCGTGCTGCTGGCCGCTTTCAATCGTTTCATCTGTTTGATCGCCCACACAAGCTGCGCTGATGCGCTCAAGCCCATGGCGTTGGATTAGTCGCTTTTTCGAAGGGTCAGTTCGAACTTGGCCAGTTTTTCTTTGACCTCGTTCAGACTGGTGACGCCGAAATTCTTGCAGCCCAGCAATTCCGGCTCCGACTTGGTAACCAGATCGTGAAAGGTGTTGATGTCCAGACGCTCCAGCGCCCGCCGCGCGCGAACCGACAGTTCCAACTCGTCGATGCCCTTGGCAAGCAATTCCGAATCAATCTGCGACAGTTCGTCCTCCTCGGACGGCGCCGAGGACGGGTTGGACGGATTGTTCTCTTCCAGGGCCATTCCCAGATGCAGGTTTTTGCTGGCCAGTATTTTCTTGATCTCGACAAGACTGGTTTCGCCGAAGTTTTTGTAGGCCAGCAGTTCCGCCTCGGTCGTGCGCAGCAGGTCGCCCAGCGTATTGATATCCATTTTCTTAAGACAATTACGGCTGCGCACCGACAGCTCAAAGTCCGAAATCGGGATCTCGAGAATCTTATTATGGCGGTTGCGGCGTTTTTCTTTTTCCTCGTCATAGACCATATACCGCGAGCTTTCGATATCCTTGCGAAACAGCGCGGCCTTGGCGTGGTTCGGATGCGAGGCCAGAACCATATTGACGCAGATTTCAGCGTTGTCATACTCGCCGCGATCTTCATGCAGCACCGCCAGGTTCAGCAGGGCGTTGGCCGGCGGCGGTACCCGGGAAGCAAGCTCTTTGTAGTAGTCCATCGCCAGCTCCTCATCGCCGCGCAGGTCGCAGGCGTAGGCCAGTTGAAACAGGGCCTGTTCGTGGTCCGGATCCAGTTCGACGGCCTTGGCGTAATGGCTCATCGCCTGCTCGTAGTCGCCCTGCATATCGCACAGCAGGCCGCGCTGATAATGATAAGCGGCGCTGACATTTTCATAATTGCCGCACTGTTTCAGCGCTTTGTCGGCCTTGTCCGCATGACCGGCCCGGCAATAGGTCTCGCTCTTTTCCAGCGACACCGACAGGGCGTCGGCCCCGGCCTTGGCGGCCGTGTCAAACCGCTCAATCGCAGCGTCATAGTCTTTTTGCCGACGGCACAGCCAGCCCAGCGCCATCCATTTCTCAGGACAGTCCCTGGCTTTTTCCAGCGTTTGAGCCGCCGCGTCGTTATCGCCGCACAGCAGCAATCCCAATCCGCAGCGCAGGGCGTCTTTTTGGTGTTCGCTCTCACGGCGAAACGCAATCCGGTTGCGCTCGCTGGCATTGACGATGCGCCCGAGTTTTTTGATGTCCTCAACGCTGGGCACATCCCCGTCAAACAATGCAGCCGGCACATCCGCTATGGTTAATGGTTCCATCTGTTCTAAACTCCCGATTTCGAATACTCTCTGTATGTGCTGTTTCAGGTAAACGCAGCATTATAGCCAAGTTTCAACCTTTTGCAACACCAATTTTTCAGGATAAAAATGATTTACAGACCCAATGTGTCGCCTGTATGCAAATCAAAGACGATACATCCATTGACAGAGCCGCTGAAGGCGGCTGGACTTCATCTTGCCCATCATCCACGTCTCGGCGACACGTTTGCTCAAAAAGCCCATCGTCGGGAAGGAGTGCTGCTGCATCATAATTTGGTGGATGCGCATCTTGTTCTGGACAGCCAGCGTCCATTCGTTAATCATCTCGCCGGAACCTTCGCCGACAATCATCGCCCCCAGAATCCGGCCGGTCTTTGAGACATGCACTTTCACAAAGCCCGCATCCACGGCCTCGGCAATCGCCGCCCCATAATCGCTGTAGTTGACCTTGAAGGTTTCGTATTTTACGCCGCGGTTGTCCAGATCCCCCGCCGAGGCCCCGACGCGCGATATCTGCGGCTCGGTAAACACCGTCCACGGAACGGGATACGACAAGAAGTTCTGTTTAAACGGCCGGGGGGCCATACTGTTGATGATCGCCAGCATCCCCTGATGCATCGCGGCATGGCTGAACTGAAAATACCCGTTGCAGTCCCCGACGGCATAAATGTGTCTTTGCGACGTTTGCAGGTGTTT
>SKKI01000159.1 GCA_007121565.1 Phycisphaerae bacterium | reverse complement strand
GTGTGCCCTGCCGGGCACACCATAAAAAAAGAGCGGCAGATGCCGCTCTTTGAATGTCAGAAAAACCGGTTTAACGCTTGGAGAACTGGAAGCTCTTTCGGGCGCCGGGCTTGCCGGGCTTTTTGCGTTCAACCATCCGGCTGTCACGCGTCAGATAGCCGCCTTCCCGCAACATCGGCATCAGCGTGGGGTCGTATCCCCGCAAGGCTCGGGCGATACCCAGCATCACCGCGCCGGCCTGGCCGGTCGTGCCGCCGCCATGAACGCGGACAAACACGTCCAGGTTGCTGCCGCCGCCGATCGCCGAAAGCGGAGCGCGGGCGGCGTTGCGATCCTTTTGAAGCTTGAAATACGCGTCCACCTCTTTACCGTTAACGGTCAACGCACCGCTGCCGGGGCGTACCCGCACCCGCGCGATGCTGCTTTTTCGCCGGCCGGTACCCCAGATAAAACCGCCCTTGTCGGGTATCGCCTTGGGCACATCCGGCGCCGCGACCGGGGTCGTGCTTAGAATATTCGGATCGATCAAAGGAGCCTGATTGTTCTGTTCTGTCATGACTGTTTTATATCCTGTCTATAGCCTGCAATTGGGTTCGACTGTCAAACGCGTTACAGTTCCATTTTCACCGGCTGCTGGGCGGTATGCGGATGCTCAGGGCCGGCATAAACCTTCAGCTTGCGGAACATATCGTGCCCGAGGGTGTTCTTGGGCAGCATCCGCCGCACGGCCAGCTTGACCACCCGCTCGGGGTGCCGTTCCATCATCCGGCTGTAGGAGATAATCTTCTGCCCGCCGGGATACTGACTGTAGCTCTGGTAGCTCTTGTGCAGGGGCTTGTCGCCGGTGAGCCGGACTTTGTCGGCGTTGATAATCACGACAAAATCGCCGGTATCCACGTGCGGGGTATAGACAGGCTTGTCTTTGCCCATCAGCGCCACAGCGACCTTGACCGCCAGCCGTCCGAGCACCTGCCCGTCGGCGTCCACCACGCGCCAGTTGCGCTGCACTTCATTTTTCTTAGCCAAATAGGTTTTCATGTTGATATACAACTCCCATAGTTTCGTTAGAAAACGGAGAAGTATAGCCGATTGACGGGCCCTGTCAATGTTTTTTTGCAAATTGTGCAAAAAAAACTCTGCCGCCGACTATTTCCGCCAAGAAGAGCACAAACACTGTCCCTTTAACGGGCATTGCTGCCGTCTCGGACGACGCTTACACCAAAGCGCACATCTCCTCGGGCACTGAACCTTTCAGGTCATACAAGATCTGGTCTCCGAGCATCTGTTCGCCCGTCTTGATACACGTTTTGACCAGTTCGTCAGCCTGTTCATGGGTCAGTGAGAATTGCGTCCGAATCTCTGCGATCAGCTCCTCGCAGCTCGGCGCGACCGGGCGCTGCTGGTGGCCGCGCAGCCGTTCGAGCGTCAGCGGTTCAGGCAGCTCATGGGTAACCCGCTGGGCCAATGGCTCGTCCAGGCTGCTGACGATGATGCCCCAGATCGCCTTCAGGGCCGCATCGGCCATTTCACGACCCGGAACAAACTCTAATTCTCGACGTACACGATTCAACATAATCTCATAACGCATCGGTATCCCTTTCTATTTTGCATCGATTGACATTCATAGGCCAAGACCGCCGGCGATCAGACCAGATGCTGGTGATAAACGCGCAGCTCTTCGTCATACACGCGCGGGCCAAACTCGGCGGCGTCTTCGTCGTGGATGATCTTTTGCAGGGCCGGATGGGCCTCATGCAGCTCCCATTGGAGCATCTCGGTGATCTCTTTTTCAAGTATCTCGGCCTGATTTTGAAAGACCAGACCAAAATCTTTCGGCATCGCGAACAGCTCCTCCAGTGCCTTGCGGATGCTGCCGATGAGCTGGGTGTACTGGCCCATCAGATCCGGCATCGGCGTGGCCGCACGAAGCTGCGGATAGATGTACAGCTCCCGCCCGGCCTCGACCGCTTCGAGCCGGGCCGCAATTTCGTGCAGAATTTCGCTGCGCAGATGCGGATGAGCCGACGTGGTGTCCACGAGTTTTTTTGCCGCCTTTTCCAGCCGCCGGTTCTCGGCCATAATCGCCTCGTACATATCCATTGTTGATCCCTTAACTGTGCGTTGCGGTTTATCGACTGTTCCCACAGACCCTACTATACAGCCACCGCAACCGTGCCAAAATAAGGGATTCACTGAATTGACCCGGCGAATTTCCTCTATCCCACAGCCTTTGCAGCAGGCGAAATCCTGTAGCCTCGGCCGTCAGGCCGTGGACCCTGAAATCCGCCACGAATGCCCCCTGCCCCCATACACCACGGGCTATTGCATTGTTGATGACGATGATGCAGCCGATCCTGCGAAGGTGAGGGTTGGACTGGGTAAGGCCGGGCCGAAGCCGGCGGTACGTGGGTAAGCGGAGTTGTTGGGTGTCGAGGTTAGAGGCAGCGGATGAATTTTTGTTTGTCGATGTTCAGGTCGGGCAGTTTTTCGGTGAGGTCGCGGACGAAACGCTGGCCGTCCTGCCAGTAGCCGGCGGTGGGTTTGAGGGTGGTGCACAGGTCGAGGAAGTAGGCGTTTTGGGACTGCATGATGATTTCGCGGATGTATTTGCTGAGCATTGAGGCCAGGGCCACCGGCAGGAAGCGCAGGTCCGCGCCGGCGGCGAAGTGGATGCGGATGTGTTTGTTGTTGCGGCGCAGCTCGTAGGAGCTTGTTTTGGCGTCTTGCCGGATGACGGTCAGCTCGGCGCGGGGGAACATGCGCATCAGTTCACGGTCGTAGGCGACGCGGCCGCCCTGCCGGTCGACGATGAACTGAAAGGGGCCGGGGTGATCGGCGGCGGTCAGGTCGGCGATCAGGCCGCACAGTTGGCTGAACAGCACGCGGGATTTGTTGCGCACAGCCTGGACGTGGTGGTTGTAATAGCCGACATCCAGACAGCGGGCCGCCAGTGTATGCAGGCGAATGTTGTGTGCGGCCAGGGTGTTTCGCAGCACCGCGGCGGCGACATCGACCGCCCGGGGGTCCTCGGCCAGGGGCAGGTCAGGCAGATTGCGATGCCAGGGATAGGCGGCCAGTCGCTCGGCGGCGTCCGGACAGAGGCAACGCAGCAGGTCGGCGGCGGTTTTCGGCGGCGGGGTATGGGAGTCCATCACGGCCAGACAGGACAGCACCGTGCGGCGAAGGTGGCCGATGCCGCTGGCGGGGGTATAGGCTTTTTTGCTGTCGGTGACCAAGAGGCGGCCCCTGAGATGTTTTTTCTGCTTGGCCACGGCCGGCTCGAGCAGGTCCCACAGGTCGGCGCGCAGCAGGTCGGGGGGCACTTGTATTGCCGCGACCGAGACCACCAGCGGGCCCAGCAGCGGCCCGTATCCGGCTTCGTCAATTCCTGCCAGGATCACCATAGGAAGAAAAACCAAATATCAAAATTCAAAAATCAAAGCTTACCACGGTCTTTCGCCCGAGGCTACAAAATATCGCCCTTCGGGCTTATCACGTTGGTTTGACGGCGGTCAGCCAGGCGCTGCCGATAGTGCCGCAGTGGGCGACAAGGCGGACATCGGTAAAGCCGGCGCGTTCGATCTCGATGATCAGTTCGGGCCGGCTATAGGCGCCGACCATGATGTTGAACAGGGCCGGGACCAGCGGGCCGGTCTTGTCGTCGGTCAGCAGGAATTCCTGGACAATCAGCATCCCGCCGGGCTGCAGCGCGGCAAAGGCTTTGCCAAGTTTCATCGCCGCTTGGCTGTCGGGGCCGTGCAGGATGTTGGACATCAGCGCCGCGTCGAAGCCCTGGCCGAAGTCGTCGCTGTCCCAGCTTCCTTGGCGCACGGCGATGCGGTCGGTCAGGTTGTGCTCGGC
>SKKI01000312.1 GCA_007121565.1 Phycisphaerae bacterium | reverse complement strand
TCTGCGTTTTTCGGCCAATAACGCGTTTTTCCGTTTTTCCGCCCCTAAAACAAACACTAACTAAACAGGGGATTGTTCCCGTCGGAGTCACCTGCCCGTTTTGCCCGGAAGGAACCATTTTTGTGAAATTTTTCACAATAAATATGTAGCCACCTGATATTTTTTTGAAATCCACTGTTCTGTATCCCAATTTTTGCCAAATTTACCATGTTTGCTGTGCAGAGAACGTAAACAATGTAAACAACGTATAGTACTGTTTTTGAGCCAAAAAGCGGGTTAGTATACATTGTTTACATTGTTTGCATTAACTCTTTGACCCTACCAAAAACCACTTGAAACCCTCACCTTTTGGGTTATGTGTATCCACTTTGCCGGCTGCTCTCAATTCACGACGCGCATCGGCGGCAACTCGGTCGGAAATCCCCTGTGCGGTTACGGCAGCCAAAAGTTCATCGCCGCCCGTTTCACTTTTGGAAAGCATGTCCAGAATCATCTGTTTGGCGGTTTCTTTCTTGGTCGGCCCCTTTTTCTTTCCGCTGATGGCCTGATTACACTCGGCAGCGGTGATCTGGTCTCCAAACCGCACAGCTCCGCCGTCGATCTCAAACTGAATGGCGTCCGGGCTGATACAGAGGTTGTCCTTGATCGGAAACAAAAACCGCTCTTTGTCGTCACCGTATCCGTCCCACTCTTCTTTGGGCTTGGCAAATACGCCCCACACCGCGCGGGGCACGGCATTAAAAGCGACCGAACCGACGCTTCTGTGCTGCATCTCAAGGTCGACTTTTTTGTTCAGATGGCTCAGTCCGATGATGGTAACGTCTTTGTTTTCAGCGATGTTCTTGATCGGTATCAGTGCCTCGCGGACATCGGCCTGTGAGTTTTGGTTTGCCTCGCCCATATAGCCAGTTATCGGGTCCAGGATGACAAGTTTGCAATTCGGTCGCGTGTTCAGATACCGTGTAAGGAGGTGTATGTTTTCTTGGATAATGAACGGTATTTCATCGGCATTGTTGGCCTTTAGCCACTTGAACACCTTGATATTTTTCAAGTTTGCTCCGGCACATTTCAGTCGTTTGATTAACGTTTTTGATAAGTGGTCTTCGCTGACGAACATCAATACCTCGCACTCGCCTATCGTGTCGCTCCCATCGGGCCATATGCCGCCGTTGCTGGCGACCGAGGCCAAAAAGCAGGACAAGAAGGACTTCCCCGAACCCGGGTCGCCGACGATGAAGGAGTACATCCCGGCGGGGATGCGGTTTGGCCAGAACCATGTCATTTCTTCTTCTTCGATCTCATCGGCACCGATGACGACAAATTCCAGGTTGTCATCCGGAGCGTGTTGGTGTGTTTTTCTTGCTGGGGGTTCATATCCAGACCCCGCTGGCTTTTTTCCGTATCGGTCGGCATTGCCGGCCGCTTGGGCCAATTCAGCGTCATCAAGCGGTGGGCTGTTCTTTGTGTTCCAGTGGCGCATGATCTCCAGACGGTCGCTTTCGTTTAGATCGAATTTTTCACGCAATACGGCCGACAAGCAGTAGGCGGCATTATTCCGTCCGTGCCCTTCTTTCTGACCGGGTACCTTTGTCGCATAAAGGGTTGCCCGGGCCTTGCGTTCGGGGGAATCTTGCCCCGTGGAGATATTTTGCACTACGGGCGATTGTGGGGCTTCCTGTGCGGGCGTATCATTTTTATCGAGTACCGCCGTAAATTCAGATAGTTTAGCGATGTGCATAGGTCCCCCAGCAGATGAACGTTTCTTGGTAGGGCTGTTTTTTGGTGTTCATAAATCCCGGCATTCGCATAATCCGTTCGGGATTTTTAATCGTTCTGTCCGCGTCCAGGCGGTCGTTTAGCCGGGACTGCATCGTGCGCCACAACGACAGGTCCAACACCGGCTCCGCCAATCGCCAATAGATATGAATGCCATGTCCGGAATGTACAGCCAGCGTCGGTTCGGGCAATCCGGCAAAGAACAGATCGGTATAGACAAATTCAAACATACCGCAACCATCCCCCGGCTCGATATTATCAAAATCACAAAACAGACATCGGGCCAGTTTGACGCTATCATCGCCGGATTTTCCAGCTTCTTTACGCGGGTTGACGCCGTAGTAGATATTGTAACCGTTGCGGTTTAGGGCGGTCAGCTCGTCGTCCAGCTTGGGCATCTCGCCTGCCACAATCCAGCGTTTGACAACATCGCGGTCGCGGATGCACCGAAACTCGACAATATCTTCCGGCTCAAAGAGATACCTGGAAATGGTCAGAAGGTCATTGTTCATAGACACCGCCTCCTGACATATTGCGGGTGATTCGTGAATGGATTTAATAGTCCGGCGTTGACAGACGCACGGGTGGCGTCGATGCTGGAAATGGCTGATGGAGTGCCCGGACTTGAGTTGCCCAAGACATGCCGATTACCTATCTGTTGGCGCATACTATTCTCTGAGATTTAGCAGGGCCGTCAGCAACGACGACCGGTACACTGCTCCAACCGGGATGAACCGGCGGTAGAGGCTTTCGGCCTCTAAAAACTCAGCAATTTCAGCACTGGTAGGAGAGCAGAATGTCCTCCGCGCCGCTCTATGTCGCTATACGAACGATTACAGGTAATCGCTGGGTATTTGAATAACAGAAGTATAGCACCCAAACAAATGCCGATCAAACATTTTTTTCAAGATCGACCGAGAATGTTCCTGAGACAGATTGTAAATATAGAATAGGTAGAGACTTAGCGAAGTGAAGTATGTTACAAAAAATTTCGGCACCTCAGAAAAATTGCCGCCGTCCGCTGAAGGGAGCATTTGGACGAATCTCCAACCCCATACAAATGGTTAAAGCCGATTCCGTCACCACACGGGAACGACAAATTGACTTTTTGACTTAAGCAGTTATTGTAACGTCAGAAACGAAACAGAAGCGTTTTCTGTAATTTTTGTAGGAAAAACCCATGGCGTACCAATGTATTCCGCCCTCATACAAAGACTATAAAGCGAACCTAAAACGCGTCTTGGCGTACCCGGCCAAGGCAAAAAAAATATGCGCAGTTCAAAGAAGGCCATGAGCTTGTGACGCAAGCCATCAAGAAAATCGAATCCCTCGGCCCCAGTGACCATCTTCCGGCGCTGCTGGAACCGATGAAAAAAGACCAGAAAATCTGCCAGGAAGGGATGGCCAGGCTGCTGGATTCGGAGTATCGGGCGATGCAGCGAGAGGGCATAAAACAGGGTTGACTGCCGGTTGATTTTAGAAAAACTCTACTTTGCTCCTTCTGTCGCCTGTGGTGATAGCCTTGGGTGTCCACGATGAGGACTTCTCCTCCTTCCGCTCTACATGCAGTTTTTTTGGTTATTTCGCAAAAAATGCTTGCCAACGTATTTTTGCTGAGTACAATCTCTATCAATTAAGGGCGGAAATGAGTTATGGGTTCTATCCATCTCCCCCTGAAGCACTTTTAACCGATACGGGAGTGAATTAGTTGACAAGGATACGTATGGTGGCAAGCAACATACAGTGGGTACTGCACACCTCGAGAAATTTCTTGTCCACATTTCGAGGGAGACCGCATGGACACATTCTTCGCCCACACTGATCCAGAAAACTCCGAAAAACTCCCCGAACACGGCGGCCGATGGCAACTTCTCAAGGACCATCTGGAGGGAACTGCGAAACTGTCGCAGAAATTTGCTGTCGCCTTTGGTGCCGGTGACTGGGGCTATTTGGCGGGACTATGGCATGACAGCGGGAAGTATTCTCTTGAGTTTCAAAAACGACTGCGGTCATCATCGGATGCCCATATCGAACAACACAGCCGTGTCGATCATTCCACCTATGGCGGCCAAATGGCCGTAAACAAATGGAATACTGGTGAAGGAAAAACGCTGG
>SKKI01000314.1 GCA_007121565.1 Phycisphaerae bacterium | reverse complement strand
GTTTACCCTCCATACATCCCGGCCACTGGGGCCGGGAGGTTTTTAACCCTTATGTATGGAGGTTCTATCATGATTGCAAGTAATGGTAATCAATCGTTCCGAAAAAGCAAGCAAAACCACCCCAGTCGGAAGCCTACGGCCCCAAAACAGCTCTCCCCCCGCGTCAGCGCATGATTGGCGACATGGAACTGGCCGGATTTACCCAGGGGACCCAACAAGCCTGTTATGAGGCCATCCTGCAAGAATAATTTTTTGTTTTTGTTCTTTGACATTTTAATATGGCGCACCTTTCCTGCAAAAGGTCGTTTGCTCCATAGGCGAGATATCGCTGCAGGGTTTGCGATGAATATCATCACCAATAGAAGCGTTCGCCGAGGCTGCCTTTTTGCGACGTAAGACGAGGCGGGGTGGATTGTACCTTCACAGGGGCGGACTTGACGCAGGCCAAAAAGAGCTTGACCATATTTAGAAAATCCTCGCCGTTGACAGATTCAGTTCCGATGCGCCCCGTACGGGTACTGCGATTGTGATAGTTGCCCAAAGGGATACAGATTGCCCCGCAACGGTAACCGAAACGCGAAAAGACCGTCCCTTCGCAGGTACCGGCGTCCATCAGTTTGCGCTGAAAACGGAAGGTCTTGTCGTTGGCCTGTTGTTTGGTTGCGACGTCGAGCAAAAACGCCGTTACCTTCGGGTCAAAAACACTTGTCCTGTCGCCGACACGAATGACAACCCCATTGCCCATCTTGGCCGTCGGCAGGACAGAGCTGGTTTCAATGCTGAGGATACAGGTCTTTTTAGGCACAACGCCATTGACACAGAGATGTTTGGCGCCGTGCAGGCCGGCTTCTTCGGCGACCGTAAAGCAGGCGGTAACTTTCCTGCGAATGCGCCGGCGATGCAACTCGTCCAGCAGAGCCAAAATAGCCCCACAGCCGACCAGATCATCACACGCCCGGCTGATCATACGGCCCCTGCGATATCCAAAGGCCGGCAGATCCCACATTCCGATGTCGCCGCGCCGGACAGGCGCATTGATGCTCAGACGCACATGTTTACGCCGCAGCGATTTGTCTGTCCGGACGCTCAAAATCCGGGCGCGCACCGGCCCGGCATCGGCAAAGATGCGCACAGGTGCATTGTTGAAATACGATTTATCAACACCGCCGTAAAAGACAGCGCGGGCGGTCTTGCCGGATGAGTTGGCGGTGATAATAAAACCGGGGTGATCCATATGCGCGCAAAAAGCCAGCCGACTGTCTGTCAAACTCCGGCCATAGACAGCGATCAGGTTGCCCATGGCGTCGCGTTTGATGCTGATGCCGCGTTTGTCGCAGAACTGCTCGATGCAGCGGCGAACGTGCTGCTCGCCAAACGGCGCGGTCGGACAGATGAGCAGATCGCGGAGAATATCATGGTAAGGCTGTCGATATCTTGTCATCGCCACCTCCGGCCTGGCTGACTTGTCGGACAAAAAACTGTAGGGGTACTCATATATCTGCTTCCCACATCACGAAATGCTTTAATCATCGGATAAGGCACATCTCAGGCATTTACAAATTCGCCCCGGCAGTATTAGCCGGCAGTACAGAAGGCGGCAGCCCATGGTCTTCAATACTCATTGCTGTATTTTCTCCACAATCCGCTCTATTGTCAAGGGGGCACCACACGTTGGTATGGACCAGCAGTCGCGTTAAAAACAGATGGTCCAATACGCGGATATCCAAATCTTACTTCGGCCAATGGCCGGTAAAGACTTCGGTGGCCGGGCCGGTCATATAGACGCAGTTGTCTTCTTCGCACCAGTTCAACTGTAAATCTCCGCCGGGCAGGTGGGCGGTGACCAGACGCTCGCACCGGCCAACCAGTACGCCGGCGACCGCACAGGCGCAGGCCCCCGTGCCGCAGGCCAGTGTGATACCGCTGCCGCGTTCCCAGGTCTTGACCGTCAAGTCGCCGGGCCCGTCGGCTTTGACAAAGTGCACATTCGTGCGCTGGGGAAATAAGGCGTGATGCTCGATAATCGGGCCCAGGTAGGCCAGGTCGATGCCCTGGAGATCGTCACAGAAAAACACTGCGTGCGGATTGCCCATCGAAACGCAGGTCATCGATAACTCCTGTTGGTCGACAGGCAGCGGCATGTTGATGACCCGCTCGCTGTCGGCGGCGACAGGAACCTGTGCCGCTTCGAGGATGGGCTGGCCCATATTGACGCAGACCCGGCTGACACGGCCGTCGCCGCCCAGCTCCAGCCCAACCGTCAGCACGCCGCGTCCGGTCTCAATGCGCAGCGAGGTCGGAAATGTTCCCTGATCCGGCAGTGAAAATTGCGACTCCGTTCGGGCCAGGTTGTGATCATACACGTATTTGGCCACGCAGCGGATGCCGTTGCCGCACATCTGGGACTCCGAGCCGTCGGCGTTGAACATTCGCATCCGCGCCTCGGCCACATCGGACGGCTCAATCAGGATCAGACCGTCGGAGCCGACGCCGAAATGCCGGTCACTGATGCGCACTGCCAGCTCGGCGGGGTTTTCGATCGTTTGGGCAAAGCAATCCACATAGACATAGTCATTACCCAGGCCGTGCATTTTGGTGAATTTCATAAGAAAATCTCGCTTAGTAGCTGTATCCGCTGGGCCATTCCTTGCCGTTAAGCATGATGATGTTCTTGTGCTCAGGCTCTTTGGGCGTGCCGAAGCTTTCGATAAAGACCACTTCCGACCGGGTGCCGCTTGTGCGCGGATTGGCGAAGGCGTAACGGTAAAGCTCGCCGGTTTCGGTATTTAAGACATAAACATCCGGAAATGAATGGCTGGTCGCCATTTGGTACTGACCGGGACTGCTGGGCAAGGATGAATGTCCCATGACCAACAGCCCAACCGTCGCCAATAACAGACCACATAAGAAGTTTTTCATTATCAACATTCCTTTTTTTATCAGAAATTATAGAATCAAACAGGATTTGTTTTTGCGGCACGGAAAAGCCAGTCGCCGTCGAAAACCGCTAACCCTGTGATACGATACTTCATTATTCTTTTTTTGTCAACCGCCGACTAACCGCCAGCCGGGTCTATTTGTTCTTGCGCAGGCGGTACACCAGAGCCAGGACCTCGGCCACGGCCACAAATAATTTATCGGGGACGGGTTTGCCGAGTTTGACCGTTGCGAACAATTCCCGCGCCAGGGACGGCCGCCGGATAATCGGTACGCCGTATGAGCGGGCCGCGTCCTTGATTTTTTCGCACATATGGTCGCCGCCCTTGGCCACCACGGTCGGGGCCTGCATCGTGGTCGGGTCATACTGAAGCGCCACGGCCACATGATCGGGGTTAACCAGCACCACATCGGCCTTGGGCACATCCTGCAGCATCCGGTGCATGGCCGCCTCAAACTGCTTGCGGCGAATCTGCGTCTTGACCTCCGGCGCGCCGTCGGTATCGCGGCGCTCGTCTTTGACTTCGTGCTTGGTCATCTTCAGATCCTCGATATGCTTCCACTTGTGAAAGATCACATCCAGCGCGGCAATCACAATTAGCCCCGCACAGATCCGCAGCACCGCCCCGAGAATCAGGCCGCCGATGGCCCCGAGCATCTGATCGATATGTACCCATTGAAACGTCGCCAGCATCGGCAGCCGAGCCTTGACATAGAACCAGACGATCAGGCTGATGAAGATCAGCTTCAAAATAGACAGCCCCAGCTTGACCAGCGATTCCTTCGAGAACAACTGCTTGATCCCCTTGGCCCAACTGAGCCGATCCAGTTTCCAGGCCAATGCCTTAACACTGTAATGCGGGCCGGTCACAAGCATACTGCTCCCGACACCGGCAACCATTACCACCAGCATAAACGGACTGATCACCCGCAACACATCCAGCGTCAGCGCGTGGGCGAAGGCCATAAACG
>SKKI01000320.1 GCA_007121565.1 Phycisphaerae bacterium | reverse complement strand
TCCGCAAGCTGGCCGAACAGGTGCACCGGCATGATCGCTCGGGTCTTGTCGGTGATGGCCGCTTCGATCAGGGCGGGGTTGATGTTATACGTCTGCGGGTCGATATCCACAAAGACCGGCGTTGCCCCCACGCGGGCGATGCTGCCGGCGGTGGCAAAGAACGTAAACGGCGTGGTGATGACCTCATCGCCGCTGCCGATACCCAGGCTCATCAGCGATGCCAGCAGGGCATCGGTTCCGCTGGAGACGCCGACGGCATATTTGCAGCCGCTCAGGCCGGCAATGGCACATTCCAGCTCATCGACTTTCGGGCCGCCGATACACCGCTGGGTATCGAGTACCTCGTTGATCTGTTTGAGTACATCGTCCTTGATTGTTTTGTACTGTGAGACTAAATCCAGTAAAGGCACTTGCATTTTGAACTCCGTTTAAATAAGGTAAAACGTATGTGGAATAGTTCCATTTCCTTGGATATCACAACAGGTGTTCATCTCTGCTCATTGCGCAGCCACCGCACAAATTTTTCCAGGCCGTCGGCCAATTCGGTTTTCGGTTGATAGCCCAACCGGTTGACGGCCTTATCCACGTCGGCGTAGGTCTGAATGACGTCGCCGGGCTGTTCGGGCTGTCGGTCGATGACGACCTGTTTGCCCAGGGCCGCCTCGAGGCAGGCGATCAGCGCATCGAGACGCACCGGGCGCGACTCGCCGAGGTTGTAGATCGCATAGCCGCCGCACCGGTCAATCGCGGCGACGACGCCGTCGATGATGTCATCGATATAGGTGAAATCCCGCCGCATTGAGCCGTCGCCGAAGACCGGGATCGACCTGCCCGCCTCGATCAGCTTTGCAAACTTATGAATCGCCAAATCCGGCCGCTGCCGCGGGCCGTAGACGGTGAAGAATCGCAGGCACGTCATCCCGATATCGTACAGGTGGCCGTAGGTATGACAGATCAGCTCGCCGGTCTTCTTCGTCGCCGCATAGGGCGAGATGGGGTAATCGACAGGGTCCGTCTCGGCGAAGGGTACTTTCTTGTTGTTGCCGTAAACGCTCGAACTGGAAGCAAAGATGAATTTCTTGATGTTGTATTTGCGGGCCGCCTCGAGCATCACCACCGTGCCATTGATGTTGACATCCATATAGCCGACCGGGTCTTCAATCGACGGGCGCACGCCAGCCCTGGCCGCCAGGTGCACAATCGCCTCCACCCCGCCGCGCGCCAGGATGGACTGAACACAGTCGCCGTCCCGGATATCGCCTTCGATCAGGTCAAACGCATCGCTTTCAAGCAGTTGTTTCACATTTCGGCGTTTGACCGCCGGGTCGTAGAACGGGTCGAAATTGTCCAGCCCGACCACCGCGGCCCCCCGGCCGATGAGCCGCTCACATAAATGTGACCCGATGAACCCGGCCGCCCCTGTTACCAGAATCGTCACTGTAAAATCTCCTGTCTTAATCCAGTCCCGCTGCCAGATCGTTGAGATACGTCTCTCGCCCCGCAGCATTATTCCAACAACTGCGAAAATGTACTGGTCAGGTCTAATGGATCGCCGATTTGCTGCTGTATTTTCAGCAAGTTTCTAAAAAGTGTTTTGGTTCTTGTTTGATAGGTGACCGTGCCTGCGAGATTTGTCTGCTCGTATGGATCGTTCTTCAGGTCAAACAAGAGAACACGGCTGATTTCCGGATACAGGATAAGCTTGAACCCGTCTGCCGTAATCATGCGTTGAAGGTGCAGGTACGCTCCGTAAATTGCATCATACAGTCTTTCCCGGCGGCCCTGAATAAGCGGCAACAAACTTTGAAACTCAACATGGTCGGGCTTTTGGACACCTGCCAGTTCCAGTGTGGTCGGCATCACATCCTGCAAATACACAGGCGATTCTATCAAACCGGGCCGGATTCCGGGACCTGCAACCACCAGCGGCACACGCACACTGTGATCGTACATATTCTGCTTGCCGAAAAGCCCATGCTGTCCTACGGCAAGACCATGGTCGGCCGTAAAGATAATGCATGTGCTGTCCTCCAACTGCTGTTCTTTCAGTGCGTCCAGAATTCTGCCGATCTGCGTGTCCATGTGGGTGATGATGGCATAATACTCACTGCGATGTACACGAACGGCATAGTCGGTTCGAGGAAACGGCGCCAGCCGCTCGTCTCGCAGTCCGCGCCCGCTGCCAATCGCTTCATTATGAGGATACTCCGGCTTGAAATTAATCGGCACCTGGATTGCCTCCTGGGGATACTTCCGGAGATACGTTTTCGGAGACTGCCGGGGGTCATGCGGGGCATTAAACGCCAGGTACATAAAGAAGGGGTTGTTCTGTTTGGCCGCTTGCCGAATAAAGTCCACGCCGTCATCGGCCAGCACGTCGCTCCAATGCCGCCCCCCCTGCCAGAATCCGCCCTCGGCCGGATCCGTCGGGTCCCACGTGTCGTGCTGGCCTTCGCGGGGTCTATCGTAAGCATGGGGTTTATTGTTTGGAAATACCCTCGGCATACCGGGGCGTACATTTCGCACGGTGTCAAAGAGCCGATGAACGTCCGTGCCCACATGCCATTTGCCGCTGAAGTAGGTATCATAGCCGGCCTGATTTAGATATTGAGACCAGAAACGGCCCTGAGCCTGTTCTTGATCCAGTTCATTGTTCACGGCATGTGCGCGCCACAAAAACCGGCCCGTGTTCAGCATTGTCCGAGCAGGCACACAAACGGCCCCAGACCACGAGCCCGGATTATAGGCATGGGAAAAGACAGCACCCTTTTCAAAAAGTGCATCCAAATTGGGAGTTCTTACTTCGCCGCCCACAGCGCCGAGCGCCTCATAGTCCTGGTCATCGGCAATAATAAATAAAATATTGGGACGCTTGACTGATCGACTCGCTAACCGTTTGGCAACGGTATTCGTGCTCAATCCACAGCCTGCCGTCAATAAACCGGACAGCTTGATAAAGGTTCTGCGATTCATTTGCTTGTTTTGATGTTCAGTCATGCCGCATATTCCGCATTCACATTTGACATTTAACATTTAACATCTCTACAGCCTGCCGATGCTGTGGTACTCAAGACCCTGCTTGCGGACAAACGCCGGGCTGTAGAGGTTGCGGCCGTCAAAGATCACCGGCTGTTTGAGTGTCCTGGCGATGGTCTCGAAGTCCGGCGTGCGAAACTCCTGCCAGTCGGTCAAGATCACCAGCGCATCGGCATCGTCCAGCACGTCGTAGGCATTGTCGACCCGCCGGATGCTGCCGTCCAGCTCCGGGCACACGGCCTCCGGGTCAAAGGCGGTAACCTCAATGCCGGCATTCAGGAACTGCTTGACGCAGAAGACCGCTGGCGACTCGCGCGTGTCGTCGGTGCGGGCCTTGAACGCCAGGCCCCAGACGCCCAGCCGCACACCGGTTCGTCCTTTGAAAAACGCCAGCACCTTGTCGGCAAAACGCTGATGCTGGGTCTGGTTGGCCTGCTGAACGGCCTCGGCGATGGTCATCGGGATCGCCGTTTGCCGGCCCTTGTAAATCAGCGCCCGCACGTCTTTGGGAAAGCAGCTTCCGCCAAAGCCCAGGCCGGCAAACAGAAACGCGCTGCCGATGCGCGAATCGCTGCCGATGCCCAGACGCACCATTTCGATATCCGCCTGGCAGGCCTCGCACAGGGCGCTGAGTTCGTTCATAAACGAAATGCGCGTCGCGAGCATCACGTTGGCGGCGTACTTGGCCATCTCGGCGCTGGCCGGGTCCATAAACAGAATGCGGCTGCGCTTTCGCATAAACGGCCCGTACAGGACCTTCATCAACTCCATCACCGCCGGATTCGTCGTGCCGATAATGACCCGGTCGGGCTTCATAAAGTCCTCAACCGCCGAGCCTTCTTTCAAAAATTCCGGGTTGCTGACATAATCAAAGGGCACTTCAGTCTTGGACGTGATCAGATCGCTGACGACC
>SKKI01000118.1 GCA_007121565.1 Phycisphaerae bacterium | reverse complement strand
CGGATGATTGACGCGACCGGCAAGATCGTCAGCCCCGGCCTGATCGACCTGCACGTACACTTTCGCGAGCCGGGCGACGAGGAAGAAGAGACGATTGCCTCAGGCTCGGCGGCGGCGGTGGCCGGGGGCTTTACCTCGGTGGTCTGTATGCCCAACACCCACCCGCCGATTGACGAGGCCACCGGCGTGGAGTACATCCATCGCATGGGCCGCCAGGCCCGCAAGACGTTCGTCTATGTGATGGGGGCACTGACCAAAGAGCGCCGCGGACAGGAACTGGCCGAGATGGGCCTGATGCATCAGGCCGGGGCCATCGGCTTTACCGACGACGGCAGCGGCGTGCAGAATACCGCCGTGATGCTGCGAGCGATGAAATACGCCTCGATGTTTGACACCGTCGTCGCGCAGCATTGCCAGGACAATACGCTGGTCAAAAACGGTGTGATGAACGCCGGCTATCATTCGACGGTGCTGGGCCTGCCGGGGATGGATCCGCTGGGCGAGGAGATGATGCTCTGGCGCGACATCCAACTGGTCCGCAAGACCGGCGTCCGGTATCACGCCCAGCATATTTCCACCGCCGGGGCGGTTGAGATTATCCGCCGGGCCAAAGGCGACGGGTTGCCGGTCACCTGCGAGGCCACGCCGCACCACCTGCTGCTGACCGAGGACTGCATTGCCGAGTATGACACCAATTACAAGGTCAACCCCCCGCTGCGCACAGCCGCGGACATCGAGGCGCTGCGGGCCGCGGCGCGTGAGGGGCTGATCGATGCGCTGGCGACCGACCACGCGCCGCATCTGAAAAGTGAAAAAGAGCTGGAATTTCTGGCCGCGCCATTCGGCATCGCCAGCCTGGAATGTGCGCTGCCGCTGTACATCAAGGCCTTGATTGAGACCGGCGTAACCGACTGGTCGGCGATGCTGGCGATGCTGACCTGTCGGCCGGCCGGCGTACTGGGCGTGGACAAGGGCCGGCTTGGTGTGGGCGATCGCGCCGATATCGCGATTATCGATCCCGCGGCCCAGTGGACCATCGATACCAACGCCTTCTATTCCAAGGGGCATAACTGCCTGTATCATGGCTGGACGGTCAACGGCAAAGTGATCGCTACGCTGGTGGCCGGCGAACTGCGTTTTTTGGCACCTGAGTGTGCCGTTGGATAATACAAAACCGAACCCAAAAAATCAGGAGACACACAATGCGGATGATGTTGACCTTTACGATGGCTGTGGCACTGTTGCTGTTGGCAGGCTGTTCACCGGTACCGAGGAGCGCCGAATCGATGGATGTGATGGAGGCCCAGGTTGCCGAGACCATCAATTTGTTCAAAGAACGGGATCCGGGCATCCAGCGGTTCTTTGACCAGTCGGCCGGCTACGCGGTCCTGCCTAGGGTCACCAAAGGCGCGTTCTGGATCGGCGGGGCCTACGGCAAGGGGCTGGTTTATGAAAACGACCGCCTGATCGGCTACTGCAATATGTCCCAGGCGACGCTGGGCTTTTCCTTCGGCGGGGAGTATTTCCGCGAAATCATCTTCTTCCGCACGGCCAATGACCTGCGGCGTTTCAAGCGGGACGAATACACCCTCTCGGCCCAGGCCACGGCAGTCGCGATCACGGCCGGCGCAGCGGCCAAGGCCGACTACAAGGACGGGATGGCAGTCTTTGTGATGGCCGATGCCGGGCTGATGGTAGACGTTTCCGTCGGCGGTCAGAAGTTTAATTTCGTGCCGCATCACAACCGCTAACCTTTAATCTGTGCACGATGCCGTTTATATTGGATGGCTACAATCTGCTGCGCGCACTGCAGAAGATTGACGCGTATGCCGACCTGACTGAGGTCGAGTTGTGCCGCTGTCTGGCCGAATTTTTGCGCGTGGTCAACGACCGCGGGCGAATCGTCTTTGACGGCATCGGCCCGCCGGACAAGCGCGAGCTGCTGAACATCCGGGGACTGGATGTCAGCTTTTCCGGGCCGGACAGCGATGCCGATTCGGTCATCGAACGGAAGATTGAACAAAACACAGCGCCCAGACGGCTGGTGGTCGTCAGCAGCGACCGGCGGTTGCGGGCCGCCGCGGCACGGCGCAAAGCGGCGTCCATGCCGGTCGATGTCTTCTGGTCGGCATTGTGCAAGACGCTGAGCAGGGATGCTCAAAAAATTTCCGAGCCGCGCGAAAAAAGAGAGGGCATTACCGAACGGCAGGCCGAGGCGTGGATGGATTACTTTGATCTGGACATGTAGCTGGCCTGTTTGAGCCCATTACCTGGAATGCAATGCAAAAAAATAAAGAGCAAATTGACCGGACGTTTTTGTCTGATTCTGTGACAAAGCATCTTCACCAGGATTATGTCAAGCTGTTTGCCGACGATACCGTCGCCCAGGCAGTGGACAAGATTCAAAAGCAGAAGCCGGATCAGCAGATTGTCTATTTTTATGTGCTGGACGACCAGCGACGGCTGGTCGGTGTTGTGCCGGTTCGCAAGCTGCTGTTCGAAACGCCCGATGCGAAAATCGCCGATGTGATGGTGCGCGACCTGGTAATGGTGGCGCATACGTCCTCGATTGAAGAGGCCGGCTCGGCGCTGTTGCGGCATAAGCTGCTGGCGGTGCCGGTGGTTGACAACCAGCAGAAAATGCTGGGCGTGCTGGATCTGGGGCATTTTACCGAGGATTCGCTGGATTCGCTCTCGATGGTCCAGCAGCCCAAAGTGGACCGGTTCTTCCAGATGCTCGGCCTGCACATCAGTCTCAACCGGCACGTCTCGGCATGGGCGCGGTTTAAGGAGCGGTTTCCCTGGCTGCTGTGCAATATCGCCAGCGGCCTGCTGTGTGCGATGATTGCCAGCTTCTATGAGCTGTTGATCCAGGAGGTGATCCTGCTGGCGATGTTTATCACCGTGGTGCTGGCGCTGGGCGAGAGTGTCAGTATGCAGGCGATGACCATTACGCTGAAGGCCCTGGATGTGCGGTATTTTTCATGGGGCATTATCCGCCGCTTTCTGAATAAGGAGCTGGCTACCTCGCTGCTGCTGGGGCTGGGCTGCGGGTTTCTGATCGGGGCGGCGGCGTTTCTCTGGCGGCGTGAATTCGTGCCGGCCCTGGCGATTGCCATAAGTGTGGCGCTGTCGATTCTGACCGCCTGCATTTTGGGCGTGCTGATTCCCTCGCTGATCCGTGCGCTGCGGATGGATCCCAAGGTGGCCGCCGGGCCGATTGTGCTGGCGTGTGCCGACGTGGCGACGCTGCTGTATTATTTCAATATGATGCAATGGATGACCCAATAAGTGCTGATGGCCAACGCGGCATCAGGCAGAATACAAGACTATGTTTATTGATCGAGCCAATATAACCGTCAAGGCCGGCAACGGCGGGCCGGGATGCGTCAGTTTTCGCCGTGAAAAATTCGAGGCCAAGGGCGGCCCGGACGGCGGCGACGGCGGACGCGGCGGGCATGTTTACCTGGTCGTGGACCCGTCGGTCGATACGCTGCTGGATTTTTCCGGTCGGCACAACTGGCAGGCCGGCAACGGCCGACCCGGCGAAGGGGCCAACCGAACCGGCGCCGACGGCGAGGATCTGGTCATCCCCGTGCCGCCGGGGACGCTGGTCTTTGACCGCCAGTACGATCTGCTGCTCAAAGATATGAACGAGCCGGGGATGCAGGTGCGCATCTGTCGCGGCGGCGGCGGCGGCAAGGGCAACAAAGCCTTTGCCACCTCCACCCGCCAGACGCCGCGTTTTGCCACGCCCGGCAAAGAGGGCCAGCAGCGCGACCTGCGGCTGGAGCTGAAGCTGATCGCCGATGTCGGCCTGGTGGGGATGCCCAACGCCGGCAAGAGCACGCTGATCGCGCGGTGCAGCGCCGCCCGGCCCAAGATTGCCAACTACCCGTTTACGACCCTCTCGCCGGTGCTGGGGATTGTCGAGCTGAGCGATTTTCGCCGGTTCGT
>SKKI01000210.1 GCA_007121565.1 Phycisphaerae bacterium | reverse complement strand
GTCTTGCCGGTCGGCAGTGAAATCACGCCGTTGGGATTGCCCTGGACCCATTCCAAAAAACGCAGGGCCGTCAGCCGCCCCAACTGAGGAAACGACTCGGCAACCAAGACCGGCATTCGTACGGTCGGCCAGCACAGCAAATCGCTTTGTGATACGGCAATGAAAGCGCTCTCTACACTGGACAGTGTGCTGTGTTCTTGTGTAATCTTCATATGTTGAATTTTTTCTGGAAAAGTGTCTTAATAGAGATTGTCCACGCCCAGCGGCCGCTTTGCCTTCCAGGCGCCCCGCGTGAAATCAGGGAATTTGACCGGCTGGCCGTTTTGCGCCACCGACTTCCTGCTGAGCGGAATAATTGAATTCCACAGCACACTGTCATAGACGTTAAAGTCCGGCTGGATGCCTTTACGCAGAGCCTGTATCAACCGGTAATCCTCGATAAAATCCATCCCGCCGTGGCCGGCCCCGGCGGCATCGTCTTTCAGCTTGGTCCAGATCGGGTGCTCATATTGCTCGAAATAAGGCTCCAGCTCTTCCCACCGATGAGACGGACTGCGGCCTTCAATATGAACCTGCTGGGCGGGATACTTGCGAACCAGCCCCTTGGTTCCCTGTACGAGGAAATCCCGACTGTACGGACGCGGCAGGTTGGTGTCATGTTTGCAGATAATCGTGCGCCCCATTTTCGTGCGGATCAGGCAGGTGTTGACATCGCCCAATGCAAAGTCCTTGTCCGCCCATTTGCTGTCCGGATGATGTTCCTGGGCATACTCGACCAGCCCCTGGCTCTTACTGCTGAACGACACCATATAATCAAACGCATCGCCGCGATGAATGTTCATGCACCAGGCCATCGGGCCAATGCCGTGCTGCGGATACAGGTTCGCGTCCCAGTCAAGAGAATACTGCATACGCCACATATCATGATAATAAGTCGGCGAAAACTTCAGACCCCGTAAATCATGCAGATACCCGCATTCGCCGTGAACCAGCGTCCCAAACAGACCCGCCTGGATCATCTTCAATACAACCATCTCCGTATAATCGTAGTTGCAGTTCTCCATCATCATGCAATGTCTACGTGTCGCCTCGGAGGTCTCAATCAGCTCCCAGCAATGCTCCATCGTCATCGCCAGGTTCAACTCCGTCGCAGCGTGCTTGTCATTGCGCATCGCCGTCAACGCAATCGGTGCATGCCACTGCCACGGGGCGGCACTATAGACCAAATCCAGATCTTCCTGCTCACACATCCGCTCAAAATCGCGCGGTCCTCGGGTATACGCCCTGGGAGCCGGGTGTCCGGCCTCAGTCAGCACCCGCGTAGCCCATTCGGTCCGCTCGGGACGGACATCGCACACCGCCGCAACCTGACAGCCCTCAATGCGCGACAGATTGCGGATATGGCCGCTGCCCATATTCCCAATCCCGACAAAACCAACCCGTATCACATCCTTTGGTGGTGTCGAGTGGTCCAGCATCACCGCCGAACCGGGAGCACGCCTGGCCTGAGCACAGCCGGATAACAGCGACCCGGCCATGACGGCACCAAGACCGGCCGCTGTGCCTGATTTTAATAATTCACGTCTACTGATTGGATTTTCCATGGTATCTCTCCTGATTTCTGGCCAATTCTTTTGCTGTCTGTACGAACGACTACACTGCGATTGTAAGGTATTTTTTTGTTGCCGCCAATGGACCAACGTAATATAATGATGGATATTCGTAACATATTTGAGGATTTTCCTGATGCGCGCAGCCAACAAAAAGAAGATAAAAAAGAAATACACGTCTGGAAAGCCGGGGAATGTGCTTGACGCGGAGTATTTCTATTACGACACAGCCCCTCAAGACCACAAAGATTTGGCGATTGTCTGTGGAGGCTATGAGAAATGTGCACCGGACTTTGAGATCAATCGCAGCAACTATCCCTATTTCTTTGTAAAATATATCGTAAAAGGGAGAGGCACATTAAGGATTAAATCCAAAACACTGCAGTTACGCCCCGGCGTCTTGACAGGATTTGAGCCCAAAACACCGCATCACTACAGGGCCGATCCCAACAACCCGATGGAGCATATCTTTTGTACGTTTATCGGCAGTGAATGCCGGGACCTGTTCCAAAAAAGCACCCTCTCCACAATACATCATATTGAAGCCAGCAACCCCGAGGAGACATTGGCCTTTTTCAATAAGATGCTCGCGCTGGGATTCGAAAAGAAAGAGTACTCCCAGGATATTTGCTGCGCGTATTTGCGGCTTATACTTTTGGAACAGGCATCCAATATTACCATCCATAACATGGACTTTTCCGTCTCAAAAAAAACCTTTCAAGACTGCAAACAATTCATCGACAAGCATTTTTCCTCGATTAAATCACCTTCTGAGGTCGCCACACACTGTGCGATCGACGTCCGGTATTTGTCTGTGCTTTTCAAACGCTACTATCATATTTCGCCGAGTCAATATCTTATGCGGCTCAAACTCAATAAAGCGATCAACCTGCTGCTCACAACGGACCTGAGCATAAAACAAATCGCCGGCATAGTCGGGTTTGAGGACCCCTATCACTTTTCTAAAAACTTTAAGAAAGCGCATGCCTGCTCACCCTTAAACTACCGAAAGCATCACATGTGATCTCGATGTCCCGTTATGACCCATCTACCGATCTTCTATAGGGGCCGGATTAGAACGCTTAGCCAACTTTTTCACTTTCCCTATTCAATCAGCCATGTGCTGGACATCATAGCAATATCCCCAATATCGACCGCTTTGTTGCCGGTCAGGTCGGCGCCGCCGCACGGTGGAAAATCATTACAGTCACTGTCCAGCCAGTGCGCGGCCAGTCCGATCAAATCTTCAAGGCCTCGCTCGCCGGTCAAGGTATTCCAGACCTCTACCTCCAAGGTTGCCTGGCCGGTTCTGTATTGAGAATCCTGTGCCTGAATCGTAAAGGTATTCAGGCCCGTGTCGCCATCGCGCGCAACCCCGGACAGAACCCCGCCCGGACTTAGCGAAAGCCAGTCAGGGCCGTCGAGCTTGGTGAACGTCAGACTGTGTCCGTCAAATCCAACCGCCTTATCAGAGATATCCTCAACATAATCATACCCTTCAAGCACATCAAGACCAACCGGATCTTCCACGAAATAAGGGCTCCAGTCCATATCCGAGTTATACGGAATCAAATACTGCCCATCAATAATCTGCTGACTTATATTCGGCCCTTGCCAGGCCACCGAAATGTGGTCGCCGCCGGCCCCTTCTTTATGCAGCGCACAGATATAATAAGCCCGCCCGCCATACAATGTGAAGGTATTGGACTGTTGACTGTCGAATTTATCCCATTCCCGGTAACCCGTCCAGGCCGGATCACCGGTAACATGGGCAATACGTATAGCGTTATCGGGATTTGTACTGGAACTGAGCCACAGCTCCGAATTGTCGTCACTGGCAATCCAAAAGGTGTATGACCCGGTCTCCGGCGGAATGATAAATCCGTGCAGACGCGATCCGTAGGCATCATCCCAGTCCCTTGGCCCTTCAAACGCGTCAACCAGCTCGACACCGTCCGGGTCATCCGGAAAACGCGGGTCACCGGTTAATGCGCTGACACGATTGCCCGGAACATTCAGCCACACCTCACGCAGAATGCCGCGATTGACACCGGTGGTAAAACTCCAGACGTGACCGGAAACGACGTCGCCGTCCGAATCAACCTGATCAACCCGCCAGAAGTATTCGGTAAACTGCTCCAGTTGGGACGGGCGATACGTCGGAGCGGCAACACGTCCCAGGTAGACATCCGAAGCGGTCGTCGCACCGGCAACAGTATCGTAATCCGTGCCGAGATAGACATCATTGGCCACCGCCGCGGACCGCATCGACCACTGTAGTGTCGTTATCAGCGGTACATCTAATGTGTTGTCATACGGCAAAGGAGCCTCAGCCGGCCCGCCGAGAATAAGTGC
>SKKI01000096.1 GCA_007121565.1 Phycisphaerae bacterium | reverse complement strand
TTTTACGAGACCGACCGACCCATCGCCGCGATCTGCCACGGTCCGCAGTTACTGATCGCCGCCGGCATCATGGAAGGCAAACGGGCGACTTGTTTTGAAGGGATGTCCGATGAGCTGATCGACGCCGGAGTCCATTATGAAGACAGACCGGTGGTGCGCGACGGCAATATTATCACCTCGCGCAACCCCGATGACCTGGAGGTGTTCGTCTCGGCGATTGCTGTGGCGCTGGTTGACCACATGGAACCGCCGGACCCAATACTGCCGCCGCCGACGGCGCCGCCAACACCGACCATACCGCCCGAGCCGGACGACTAATCCATGTTGACAGGAGAAAGACATCATGCGGGACATACAGAACAATCTGATAGGGGCTTTTTTGCTGGCGATGATGGCATGCGTGATCGGCTGTGAACCCCCGCCCGACACGCACCCGGCCGCGGACGATTTGTCCGGCAACACCGTGGCCGTGCTGATCACCGAAGGATTTCAGGATGAAGAAACGCTTTATCCGAAAGAATTTCTCCGGGACCGTCACGCCGAGGTTGTGGTCATTGGCCCGACCGTTGAGACGGTAACAGCCTACAACAGCGACCAGCAGGTGCAGATCGACAAGGCGGTGGCCGATGTAACCGTCGATGAATTTGACGCACTGATCATCCCCGGCGGCCAGTCGCCCGGCCATCTGCGTGAGATTGAAGAAGTCGTCGAGTTTGTCGCCGACTTTTACGAGACCGGCCGGCCCATCGCCGCGATCTGCCACGGTCCGCAGTTACTGATCGCCGCCGGCATCATGGAAGGCAAACGGGCGACTTGTTTTGAAGGGATGTCCGACGAGCTGATCGACGCCGGAGCCCATTATGAAGACAGCCCGGTGGTGCGCGACGGCAATATCATCACCTCGCGCATCCCCGACGATCTGGAGGTGTTTTCGACTGCGATTGCTGTGGCGCTGGTTGACCACATCGAGCCGCCGGACCCAACACTGCCGCCGCCCACAACCGCGCCGCCGCCAACGACACCGCCGGATCCACCCGTCATTGAATAAGCGCGCCATTGCTTGAGCGGTCGGTGTATGCCGCGGTCAGTCCGGCAGGTTCTGGATAAGGATGAGTGCGCCGATGGCAATCAGGATCGCGCCGCCGAGGATCTCGATTTTGTTTTCGAAGAAATGGCCGAACCGCTTGCCGATCACGTATCCGGCGTAGGATAGCACAAAGGTCACAGCGCCGATAATGACCACGCTCAGGATGATTGATCGGGTCACCAGCGACAGTGTTACCCCGACCGCCAGTGCATCGATGCTGGTGGCGATACTCAGCATCAGCAGTGCAGCCAGGCTGGACGGATCGGCGAACGTTTTTTCCACGTCGCCGATCTTGACGCCCTCATAGATCATTTTGCCGCCGACGGCCAGCAGAAGCGCAAAGGCGACCCAGTGGTCATAGACGCCGATGATATCGGCAAACGTCCTGCCGGCGGCAAAGCCGATCAGCGGCATGACCGCCTGAAAGGCCCCGAAAAACAACGCCATTCGCAGCGCATGCAGCACATGCAGTCGGCAAAAGACCGCCCCGCAGATAATCGAAACCGCAAACGCGTCCATCGACAGCCCAACACCGATGCCGAAAATCGTCAACAGCTCAACCATGCTCAAGTCTCCGGGAAATCGTGTTGTCCAGACCGATCGGCATCGGCGGGACGAATTTCAAAGAGCGTAATTTCCGGACGCGCAAAAAAACGCACCCGCGGCCCGACGCCGCTCATACCGATGCCGCGATTGACATACAGCGCAATATCACCGACCTGGTACAATCCCGCCTCGAAGGACTTGCCGTGGCGGCTTAAGGTCGTCATCGCTCCGTAGAACGGCAGCGCGACCTGTCCGCCGTGCGTATGGCCGGCCAGATATAAGTCAATCGGCTCTGCGTGCAGATAATCGATCAGGTCGGGACTGTGGTAAAGCAGTACGTTCCAGGTATCCGGATCAAGCTGCCCGATCGCGCGCTGACTGATACGCCCCTGATGGTAGCCGACGCCGCAGACCATAAACACCTCGTCGTCTTTTTCCAGGCGCACCGTCCTGAGCGACAGCTCCTCAAAGCCGGTGTTTTCGAACAGCCCCGCCCCGAAGCGGTAATCCCAATTGCCGCGGACGGCGAACTTGCCCAGCGGGGCGTCCATGGCCGCCAGCGTCTCTTGAAACAGCGCAAGTCCGCCGCGTGAATTAATGGCATCGCCGGTAAAGACGATGATGTCGGGATCCAGGCCGTTGACGATTGTTGGCAGGCGCGGCTCAAGCCGGGCCTTGGGGTCGCAATGCAGGTCGGAAATCTGCACAATCCGAAGCGTGGTGTTTTGCAGTTTGTCGGTCTCCAGCCGGACGGTGGCCACCTGCGGCCAGTACGGCTCGACACAGGCCGCATACAACAGAGAGACGATCAGCAGCGCAGTCAATGCATGAACAAACCAATGCCGGCGGCGGACAACAACTTTTTTGCCCGAGCATTTTTTCGCCGCGTAGCCGAGCAGAATATACCCCTCGCCCAGAAAAACCAGGGCCAACAGCAACAAGACAATCAAAAGCGGCATAAACGTCAGTGAATAATTGTTCATGGCGCCTCGGCTCGCATCAGATACGGGCAGGTCAAATCGTCGATGATCCGCTTGCCGGGCGGAACAACCAGAAAATCCTCCGCGTCCCACTGCCCGTCAACCAGCCGCTGCATCAGATGCCGATCGCCTTCAATCACGTCAAACTGCCAGCCCAGGTAATCTGCGCATTGGCGGGTGTATTCTTTCTGCGCCGCGCTGCCGGGCAGGTGCCAGTCGATATACGTCGCCCAATTGTACTCCTTCATCCAGGTCTGCTCGGTCTCCATCAGATAGCGGGCATTGTCCGGCCCGTATGTGTCGGTGTACTCGGCCAGCAGTTGTTCATACCGCTGTCTGCCGGGCATGGTGCCGGTCTCGATCCAGCCGGAGCTGTACCAATACACCCCGCGATGACTGTCGAAATACGCCTGATACCGCTGCCGGGAGCCCAGCAGCAGCGTAATGCAGTCATGGGCGCGCGGGATGACGGCCTGAACAGGCGAGCTGAGCCCGGCAACACCGTTGCTGCACAGGCCGTAGCCCAGCAGCATCGCGTCATAGGGCTGATCGGCCACATCAACGGTCTTGTTGAGCTCCTTTTGCACCTCGCTGCGCAGCACGTCGGGCGTATTATGCAGCCCCTGCGGCATCAGCACCACATCGACAATGTTCTTCGACTGCGACGCACACAGATACGCCTCTTTTTGCAGCACCTTGCATGTAATAAATTTCAGCTTCATCCCCCTATCGTACCACATTTATCCAGCGAGGTAAACAGTTCAAAGAAGACATTTTCTGTAGAGATGCGTATTGCAATGAATGGCCGCTCTGCGGCTGCTCAGGAAGAAAGTGTTCCTGCAAGATGCTCAAAGGCGGCCGGATAGAGGAGTTTCGGCAGTGTCAGAAATCGTAAAGGGTGGTCGGGTTTGCCACGCACAGCACCACGGATACTTATGGCTGCTCGGTTCCCCGCCTGACCAGGTTCGCACCGGATACTTGCATGGGACCCGACCCTCAAGAAAGATCAAACACAAAAACCGCCTGACGCGGTGCCCTTTTTATGTATGCTCAACTGTCTCTGATTGTTCATCAGGCAGGCAGTATAACCCATAAATAGTGCTTTTCCACAAAAAAGTTTGCCGCCCGGCAATTTTTTGCGTTATAATAGCGCCAAATGATGTAACGTTGCATGGGACCGTGTTTTTACCTTGTTGAAATGGAGTGGACGAATGAAAGTACGCGTAGAGGACAGTTGCACCGCCTGTGGGCTGTGCGTGGATACGTGCCCGGAAGTGTTTGTGATGGGCGATGACATTGCCGAGGTCATTGTTGACGAGGTTCCCGCGGAATTGGAAGAATCCGCCCAGCAGGCCGCCGACGAATG
>SKKI01000111.1 GCA_007121565.1 Phycisphaerae bacterium | reverse complement strand
TGGTGCTGGGCCTGGCGTACAAGCCCGATATCGACGACGTCCGCGAATCGCCGTCGCTGGAGCTGATCGAGCTGCTCAAGGCCCGCGGCGCCAAGGTCGATTACAACGACCCCTACCTGCCCCGCACGCATAAAATGCGAGAATATGACCTGAAGATGAAAAGCGTCCCGCTGACCGCGGCCAAGGTCAAAAGCTACGACTGCGTCCTGATCGCCACCAACCACAGCGACTACGACTACACATGGCTGGTCAAGAACGCCAACCTCGTCGTCGATACCCGCAACGCCACCGCCGCCGTCAAAACTGGCCGCCGCAAAATCGTCAAAGCCTGATGAACTGCGAGGAGCAGGCCCGTGAGAGACTTGTTGCCGCATAAACAACTGTTGAAAGAGATCATTAAAATCAGGGAGGCTATGAAAAATGAAGAAAGTATTGATCATCATAGCGCTCTTGCTTTCGGCCGGGGTACTCTTTTATTTCATTCACAACGTTATAACGAGTGAAAAAATACAGTGGGCCGAAGGTCATATTGAAGTTTCGCCAAGTCAAAGATGGGTTGTCTATATTAAGTCCACCTCAACTTCTATACCGGACAAATCATACTGCAAAATCTTCATCTTTGACACGATTCAATATCCCAACCTTAAGACTCCAGGACAGTTTCCAACTGCTGCGCAAAAGAACAACCCCAGGGCTTCGTATTTACTGCCGGTCCAATTGCATGCGCGTTTAACGGATATTGAGTGGTCACCGGACAGTACGTATGTCTTGGTGAGGCAAGCACCGCGTGTTGGCAATCCTTCGTTAGCATACAGGGTTGACCTTGATACATTTGGTTTACATAAAATTGACGTTGAATAAAAAACAGCAATCAGCAGGTAAATCGTCAAAGCTTAATCAACCGAAAACAGAAAAGATCGGCCGCTTTATTGCTAAGTTGAATGAAGCCAATATCGCCGCGCGTTATCCCGAAAATCTTGAAAAGTGCAGCAAGTCTATACTCAGGAAGTTACCAAACAAATACTGTCTCAGGCAAAGGATATCATTGCGTGGATAAAAAAATAGTATTAGCGAATATTTCCAAGTTCAGAGAGGCGATTGAATCGGCGGGCGTTGAGCCGCAGAAGATTATTCTTTATGGTTCGTATGCCGCCGGTACGCAGCGTCCCGACAGCGATATCGACCTTGTTGTCATCAGCGAGGATTTCAAGGCGATGGATTACTGGCAGCGGATCGATGTTTTGGCCGAGGCGATTTACAAGGTGTTTTTGCCTATTGAGGCGGTGGCTATGACTCCGCAGGAATGGCTAGCCGGTGATTCGCTCATTGCCGAGTATGCCCGAAACGGCGAGGTGGTCTATGGGTGAGTGGGCAGGGAAATATGAGCCGCTGGATACATTTTTATGAGAAACCAAAGCGATAAAAGAAAGAAGGCATTAAAACAGGAGTCTGTGATGCAAAAATGCACAGTTGTTCTCATTGGGTTATTCATGCTGCCTGTCTGGTGCCTCGCCCGGCCGGAGCGTCCGGCTTCGGTTTTTCAGGCCGGGCCGGGGCTGCTGATTTCCGACAAGCCCCATAAAGGCGGCGATACCCGCATTTTGCCGATTCCGGCGGTCTATTACCAACAGGGCAGCTTTTCGATTTTCGGTCCGCGTGCGGCCTGGGGTTTCTATGAGGCAGACGGGCTGTCCATCGCCGGGCTGGCAACGATTCGGCTCGAGGGCTACAAGTCCTCGGAGAGTCGGCACCTGCGCGACATGGGTCGGCGTCGGGATACCGTTGAGGCGGGACTGTCGATTGTCCAGGATTTAAGCTGGGCACGAATAAGTGCCGAGTGGACCTCGGATATTCTCAATGAACACAGCGGTCACGAAATCCGGTTGAACTTATTATGGAGATTCACGGATATTTTGGACATCGACAATCTGGAATTAACCCCCTCCATCGGCGGCAACTGGCGCAGCAAACAGCTCAACAACTACTATTACGGCGTCAAACAAACCGAAGCGATTGAAAATCGCCCCGCCTATAATGCAGGAAGCTCAATGGGACTGCTCACGGCGGTCAGCCTGGATTATGCGCTCTGTGAAAGGTGGACTCTCTTCGGGATGGTCTCGACCGAGTGGCTTGGCTCGGAAATTACCGACAGCCCCATCGTCGGCCAGCACTACCGGATGAGTACTCTGTTGGGAGCCGTGTACAGGTTTTAATCGGGGCTTGCTGAATAACCCAAACCATTGTATTGAATGCCCTCCAATATTACCACTTCACTCAAAGAAGCGGAAGAACCGCATCTTTCAGAATCCACAGCAGCGGCTGAGTAGCCGCCATGCTTTGTCCGCCGGCTTGCTCATAAGACCACAACGACTCATCCTCACCCAACCGGTGGTCCGCAACCAGCGTGATCCCCTCGTCATCGGCAACAGTAAATCTCCACAAGCAGTTCTGTTTCGTTGACAGCAATTCACTGAGCAAGCTCATATTGTCCAATTGAAAAATAGCGTACCCGTAAGGTTTCGTGCGGGCAAGCTCACGCGGAAAACTGCCGTCCGGCGCCATCTGCGAGGGCATAATAATGCGCTTAAAATGATCGCGTGCCAGATCCAGCTTGGCGTTATTGCCGCCGATGACGTGATTGCTCGGATTGCCAGCGGCACTTCAGCTAAATGCAGGGTGTCTATGATCCCGATACCCCGTCCTTTGGTTCTTCCGGGGATGGCTTGGGCATACAGCAAATGAGGGTTCATCCGGGTGTATTCATCAAGAAAAAAAACATTCAGCAACTCAACCGCCTTTTGGGACAGTTGTGGGTGCGGGGGCGACCGGCGGTCTTCCATGCAATCCATCTGAAGGTAGCCGGCTGGAACATGCGGCGGGGGATGGTCTGCGCCAAACTGCGGAAAATCATGTAAGTCATTGTAAAACATCATATTACGTAGTGCCATAATAAAATCTCACACACATATTTGAAATGGCGGCATTTTTTGGGTTGACCTATGAACACTGAATCGCTAAAGTGAGTTCAAATAATAACAAAGATATTCATATATGGATAAATATCTAATTCCAAATCTATTAAAGGCAATTTTAATGTTGAAATTGCTGGCAGCCAATGAGCAGGGGCTCTCGGCGGTTCAATTTGAGCAGCGTCTGAATATCCCCCGCACCACCGCTTTTCGAATCCTCAAGACATTGCTGCAGGCCGGGATGATTGAGAAAAAAGAGTCGTTTTTTTTCCCGGGGCCCTCACTGATGGAAGTGGGCTTGATGGCCTTGCAAAAATCACAGGTCCGCGGATTAGCGGTGCCGTTTTTACAGAAGCTGACAGAGCAAACCGGCATGACCGCACATTTGGCCATTCCCAGCGGCTGGCATTCGCTGATTCTTGAGGTTTGCGACAGCGCTGATCCCATACGCGTGGCCTCACGCCCCGGCACGCTGGCGGATTTGCACTGCTCGGCGACCGGCAAGATTTTTCTGGCGTTTTGTTATGCCGATCGCTTGGAGGAATTTTGCCGTGACGTGCAGCCCGCACAACGCACCGCCCATACGGTCACGACGCTGGATGGCCTGCGGACCCTTTCAGCGCAGGTACGCAAGCAGGGCTACGCGGTCGATGAGCAGGAATATCATCTGAATGTGCGCTGTCTGGCAGCGCCGGTAAAGGATATGCGCCGGCAGGTCGTGGCCGCCCTGGGGGTAACTGCGCCGGACAATGTCTTTACCCATGAACGCATTGAAGCGGTGTGTCAGGCGGTCGTTGAAGCGGCGTCAACATTGTCTTTAAAAAACGGATATTCGATGTAGAAGATCAGAAGCGCAAATTCAATTACAGGAGTCAGACCATGAAAACATGCAGTACGATCACGACAGTCGTGTTGGGGATCCTTACCGGATGTGCCGCGGCAAACCAGAGCGTCCAGGTGCCTGAGGAGGCCCAGCCGCAGGCGATTCGCGGCGTGATGGCCCAAACGGCCGA
>SKKI01000155.1 GCA_007121565.1 Phycisphaerae bacterium | reverse complement strand
GCGACAGAAGCCAGCAGCAGCGGTATCCGCGCCCCGAGAAACCGCCCGGACAGGATGTCCAGATTGAGATGTTTAGTGCCTGCTGCCACGAGTTATTTGGATTTCAAATTTCAACTTTCAAATTTCAAAGTAGCACGGGCTTCCAGCCCGTGAACTACGAACAGAAATTCCTATACGACCAAATTTCAGACTTCAGATAACCGATCTTGCCGGTCATTGTACCGCCGGCCCCGTACCGCCGGCTTCCAGCCGGCTTTACTACACTACGCTTTATGCCGGCAAGATGCCGGCGTTACGCCTCCCTGTACCGCCGGCTTCCATCCGGCTTTTGAAGCCCGCAAGCCGGCGGTTCAGGGCTACGCTAATTTAATTGCTTTTGTATATCGGCCAACAGCCGCTGTTTGGCCACATCCAGCGGGCCGTCCAGCGTCACGCCGGCGGCCAGGGTGTGTCCGCCGCCGCCGTAGGCCTGGGCGATCGCGCGGACATCGACGGCGTTCTTGCTGCGCAGCGAACAGCGAAACCGCCCGTCAGACAGCTCAACCAGCAGCACCGCCACGTCAACGGTGGCGATACGCTGGCACTCGTCGATGAGATTTTCTGTATCGGCGCCGGTGGCGCCGGTTTCGTCGAAGTCCCGGCGCAGGATGTGCTGGACGGCGATGCGGCCGGCGGCGTGCAGGCTCAGGTGCTCAAGCATCCGCGTCATCAGGGCCAGCCGGGCGGGGCTAAAGCTCTGGTAGAGTCGGCGATAGACGGCCTCGGGGTGGACGCCGATACCGACCAGCTCGGCGGCGGTGTGGAAGATGCGGCTGTCGGCGTTGCCGTATTTGAACCAGCCGGTGTCGGTGGCCACGGCGATAAAGATCGCCTCGGCGATGCGCTGCGTGATCGGCCAGCCGGCGGCCTTGAACAAGTCAAACACGATCTCACCGGCCGCGGCGGCTTGCGGATCGATCAACTCCACGTCGCCCAGGTGGTCGCCGGTGATATGGTGGTCAATCACCAGAATCTTCGGACGCCCGGCCGCACGGGCTTGGGTGATGAACGCCTCGAGTCCGGGAAGCTGAGTCAGGCTGTTGGTATCGACAATCACCATCAGGTCGCAATCGCCGTACACCTGGCCCAGGGCGTCGGGCTTGATGTCGTTGTCCAGCACCGGCACCGGCTCGTCAAACAGGTCGGCGTACCAGGCGGCCATCGGCGAGAGCACCAGCGGCCGGACCTGCTTGCCGGCGGCAGCCAGGTGGTCGGCCAGCGCACGCATACACCCGCACGCATCGCCGTCCGGACGAATATGCGTCGTGATCAGCACCCGCTCGGCCGCACTCAGCACATCGGCCGCATGTTGATAATCTATGTTGCTTGGCATTTGTTTATTGTTTCCTTTTTTATCAATTAATTATCCGATTCCCTTGTTGCCTTTGCCAGAAGATTCTGAACCGAAAGCGTCTTTGCCCAATCGTTAAGGTAATCATAATCCAATCTCTTTTTTTGAGTCGTCAAGACTCCCAGGATATCATTCCATTGTTTATTCGAAACACGCTGGCCCTGTTCATACCACACGAGCTTCAGCAAAATGATGTCTTCCGGTGAAACGAATCGGAAATAATCAATTTCAGTTTGTCCAAGCTGTATCGATGTGGCCCGCGAAAGCACCTGGCAATCGAATGCGCTTAATTTTGAAATAAACACATCGATTTTGAAAGCGGTTTCAAGATGAATGATATTAAAACTCGTTTTGGATTGAAGTGCATCATGCATCGCTTCCTTGCTGATATAAAACAACGCCTTAATATGCTCGTAAAAAAGAGACGCCTTCGGTGTAAAAGGTTCAACCATCACATCCGCATCTTGCGTAAATCGTACCAGACCATAGACAGAACTGGCTATGGACCCGCCGATGGCGTACTTGATTTCAAGTGCATCAAGTATTTTTAAGAATTCCCTTAAAACTCTGATTTCAACAGCTTCACTCATGAAGCGAATCTCCGTATACTTGACGATGCAACTGTTCTCCAAGATGCTGTCTGGCCCACATATGCCATATCTGATCATCTGGAGTGTCCGGATGCAATCGCCGCAGCCCCGCCATTGCCAGTGCCTTGCCGGTCTCATACGCGCTGAATATCCGCTGTAATTTCTCCTGCGGAGTCATTTTTTGATACATCTGTGTCAGCATCCGAAAACTTTCGACGGTTGTATCGGGCGATAACGTCATAAGCATGTCCTCATATCAACACTGTCAGGGCGTCGCGGCAGTCTTGGGCGATTTGTTCGGCCAGGTCCTCTTTGGAGTCAAATCGCCGCTGGCTGCGAATCCAGTCCATAAACTCCAATCCGAGCCATTTAGCGTAAAGGTTTTCGACGTTGTCTTCGAGCAGATGCGCCTCCAGCAGCAGCGGGTGGTCGGTGACAAACGTCTTGGCGCGGCCGATGCTCAGCGCCGCCGGTCGGCGATGGCCGCCGAAGCAGACTTGATCATACGACTCGCCGACGACCACATACCCGGCATAGACCCCCTCGGACGGCAGATTCTGCGCAACCGGCTCAATGTTGGCGGTCGGATAGCCCAGCGCGCGGCCAATGCCGCGACCGGCGATGACCGTTCCCGAGACCCGGTACGGCCGGCTCAGCAGTTGGGCAGCCTCATAGACACAGCCGGCGTCGAGTTTTTCGCGGATCAGCGAACTGGAGCAGACCGCCGCCCGGCGCTCTTTGCCCAGCCGGGCCTCGGTAAAAGGCACCTCGAGCACCTCAAAGCCCCCCGAAGCGCCGAGAGTGCGCAGCGTCTGCACCGTGCCGCTGCGGCCGTAGCCGAAATTAAAGTTGGGCCCCTCGACAATCATCGACGGCGAGAGGTGCGACATCAAAAAGCGATCGACAAAATCGGACGGGGACAAATTCAAGAGATCAAAACCATCACGAATGACGATCACCACGTCCACGCCGGTTGTCTGCAGCAGACGCAGCTTCAGCGGCAGCGGCGTCAGTACGCCGGGCGCACTGCCGGGGCGCAAAATCGCCGCCGGATGAGGCTCAAAAGTCATCACCGCGGCCTGGGTATCCCGCTGATCGGCGGCGCGCCGGGCGGCGGCGATGATCGCCTGATGGCCCCGATGAACGCCGTCAAAGTTGCCAATGGTCAACACCATCCCGCGCGGCAGTTGACCGATTTGTTCGATATCTTCAATGATCCGCATTTGCGTTTTCCAACAGATTAAATTATCATCTTACAACCCCTGCGCCACGCGGGCAAGGGTTTCCTTGGCGAGAATTGGGGTTTCGCGCATGTAAACAGCGAAAAAACCGCCTAAAAACTGTATTTGAGGATTGAAATGACACGACAGGCGATACAGACAGAGGCCGCCCCGGCGGCAATCGGCCCCTACTCACAGGCCATTCAGGCCGGAAATAGCCTCTATTTGTCCGGCCAGTTGGGCCTGGACCCGGCCACCGGCAAACTGGCCGACGGCGGCGTCGGCGCGCAAAGTCGCCAGGCGCTGGACAATGTGGAGGCGATTCTGGCCGCGGCGGGGTTTGGGCTGGGAGATGTTGTGCAGGTTCAGGTATTGTTAACTGATATCAACGATTTTGGGGCTGTGAATGCGGTTTATGAGGAATTTTTTAAGCCGCCGTATCCGGCCCGCGCGGCCTATGCCGTTGCCGCCCTGCCGGCTGGGGGGTCTGTGGAGATTGTTGTTTCGGCGCAAAAAACGTAAAAACATTGCAAAAATGAGGCAAAATCAATGAAAAAATATGACCACGATTTGATCGTGATCGGGCTGGGGCCGGCGGGGATGGCGGTGGCGATTATGGCCTCGGCGATGGGGCTGAAGGTCTGCGCGATCGAAAAGCACAAGGTCGGCGGGGAGTGTATGAACGTCGGCTGCATCCCGAGCAAGGCCCTGCTGCGGATGGGCAAGACGCGGGCGATGTTTGACAAGCTCGGGCGGATGGAACTGGGCCAGAGCCCTAAACCCGATGCGCTGAAACCGTTTTC
>SKKI01000254.1 GCA_007121565.1 Phycisphaerae bacterium | reverse complement strand
TGATCGGGCTTGCCCAGCGTCCTGACATACAGGTAATTGGGGTCCTCCTGATGCCATTCCAACCCGCCGGTCTCGCCGTAGATCCAAATCGCAAGATTGTTCTCCTCGCTTACGGAAATCTGACTGGCATGCAGCACACCGGCGGCCCCATTGTCATACTTGACCAGGCAATTGACATCATCGTCCAGCGCGCGTCCTTCGACAAATGTGGTCAGATTGGCACACAGATGTGTCATTTTCAACCCGGTGATGTACTCGGCCAGATTCTCGGCATGCGTGCCAATATCGCCGCCGCAGCCGGAGCCGCCGCTTTGCTTGGGGTCGGTCCGCCACGAGGCCTGCTGGTTGCCGGTTTTCTCCAGTGCCGTAGCCAGCCAGCCCTGCGGATACTGCACTACGATCTTGCGCACCTTTCCGATGTCACCCTTCTTGACCATATCCCGGGCCATCTTGACCATCGGATAGCCGGTGTAGTTATGCATCAACCCGAAGACTTTGCCTGTCTTCTTAACCAGCTCAACCAGCGATTTGGCTTCATCGACATTGAGGGTCATCGGCTTTTCACACATCACATGAAAGCCGGCCTCCAGCAAATCTTTAGCCATCGGGAAATGCATGTTGTTGGGCGTGCAGACCGCGACAAAATCCATCCGCTGGCCTTCGGGCAGCGCTTTTTCGGCCGCGATCATCGCTTTATAATCCCCATACACCCGCGCCGGGTCAAGATTCAATGCCTGGCCCATCTGTTTGGATTTTTCCGGATCCACATCAAACGCCCCGCCGACAATCTCAATACCGCCATCCAGGCGAGCGGCCTTGCGATGCACGTCACCGATGAACGCCCCCGGTCCACCCCCGATCATTCCCATTTTTAACGTCCTGCCAATGTTCATGCTCAGTCCCTTTCAAATATCGAGTTGAATTTGCATCAAAAAACTGTTTAATCTATACTTCAAACTGACTTACAGGTCAGTTATGAAAGTTGAGCATTTCGAGCCGGAAATTATGCCGGTTAAGCAAATTAGTCTTGACTATACGCATTATTTTGTGAAAATCAACAAAAATCGGCCAGTGGTAAATATTAAACAGCAAATTAAAAGCGGGCATAAAATATGACCAAACAGATAAAGCCTCATCCGGCTATCTTCTATGATGTCCACGGCACCCACAAAGCCGACACCTGTGAAAATCTCAAAGCCGCCAAAGAACGCGGCGAGCTGTTCCACGCCGCCTATGCTCACGGCTGCTACCCGGGACGCAAAATGCCGCCCAAAATGCTGCCGGAGCTGTGCGTCGCCTGCGTCTGGGACGCCAATAAAGACCAATCCTGGGGGCTGCCGACCCACCGCAACGAAGGCATTGAGTTCGGCTACCTGACCCGCGGCAATCTGGATTTCACTGTTGAAGGGGCCCCCTATAAGCTCAAAGCCGGCGATTTGACCATCACCCGCCCCTGGCAGCCGCACCAGGTCGGAAACCCGCAGATCACCGCCAGCCGCATGCACTGGCTGATTCTGGATGTCGGCGTGCGGCGCCCGAATGACCCATGGAAGTGGCCCAAATGGATCAACATTGCCCCGCATGACCTGCAGCGACTAACACGGTTGCTCAGCCACAACGAACAAGTCGTCTGGCAGGGCAACAAGCAAATCGAACACTGTTTTGAAAAAATCGCCGAACACGTCGAAAGTGCCGAAACCCCCGAAGCCGCACAATCCCGTCTGCAGCTTTATGTGACGGAATTATTTATCGAAGTCTTTGAAATGCTCCAGAAAAACCAAGTTGAATTGAACGCCCGCCTCAGCAGCACCCGTCGCAGCGTCGAAATGTTTCTAAACGGACTGACCGCACACGTCGATTTTCCCTGGACACTTGAGGACATGGCACGCCATTGCAACCTGGGCCGCAGCCGATTTGCGCACTACTGCAAGCGCATCACCAACATGACCGCAGCGGAGTACCTGACCCACTGCCGCGTGGAAAAAGCAAAACAGATGCTCCGCGAAAAAACGGACAAGACAATTCTGGATATCGCCCTGGACTGCGGGTTTGACTCCAGCCAGTATTTCGCCACCGTCTTTCGCAAAAAAACAGGCCAGACGCCATCCCAATACAGAAACGAAGACCACAAGCCCGCGCCCAAAACCGCCGCCTTGGCCTGAGCCCGACAGCGCTGAAAAAAGCTGTCGCCCGCTTATAAATCCCGAAGCCCCAGCGGCCGGTCCAGCAGTTCTTTCAGCACAATCCCCGTGCGCAGACTGTTGGGCGTTGCGAGCATTTTTCGCAGCCCCGCAGAGGTCGAAACGCTCATGCTCTCCGGCCGGGGCGGACGGGGCTCCGAAGGTTTTCGCCCGGCGGCCCGAGCGGCCATGCCGCTTGGTTTGCCGGTGCGCACCTGCCGCAATGCCTCTTGCGGGGATTTAGCCGCACCGCGCGACGGCAAGGCAGTTGTTCGCTGGGCCGCAATCCGAGCAGCTTCGACCGATTTCGCCGCCTGTTGCTGAATCTGCTGCTGCCGCTGCATCTGCTGATTTTGCTGTGCCTTTTTCAGACGCTGCGCTTCGACTTGCTGAAGCCGACGTTGCTGAGCCTGTTGTTGACGGAGCTGCTCGACCTGCTTTTGACGCTCCCAGTCGGTCTGCGGGTCGGCTGCTTTGGCCCCGCGCCGCGGCTCAGAGACCGGTGTCGATCTCTGAGCCGCTGTGCGCGCATAAGGCAGAGCTTGACCCTTCGCGATCCGTGGCTGCGGACGTGACGATTGGTCAATCGGCTTGTAGCGACGCAGCCCGCCGGCCGACGTCGAATCGGACGCCGAGACCTGTGATTCATCGCTTTTCTGTTTGCTATACTCAAGAAATCGCTTGACCATCGCCGCGGCGCCATAGACAAGCAGCAACAGAAGCGGCAACAGCATTTCCAGCCAGTCGCCGTTTGCCAGCAACTTTATGTGTGTCTCAAACGGCACGCTTAATCCTCCGACTGGGTTTGCGCATCGCCCTTGGCGATCGAATCACGCATATCGGTATCGGACATAATGTTCTTCATTCGGTAATAATCCATAATGCCCATATTCCCTTTGCGGAAGGCCTCGGCCATCGCCAGCGGCACCTCCGCCTCGGCCAGCACCACCTTGGCGCGGTTCTCTTCGACCAGCGCCTTCATTTCCTGCTCACGGGCCACCGCCATCGCGCGGCGTTTTTCCGCCTCGGCCTTGGCGCGAAGCTTATCGGCCTCGGCCTGGGCCCCCTGAAGCTGGGCGCCGATGTTCTGCCCCACGTCCACATCCGCGATATCAATCGACAGAATCTCAAACGCCGTGCCCGCGTCCAGCCCCTTTTCCAGCACCGCCTTGGAAATCCGGTCAGGATTTTCCAGCACGCTCTTGTGGTTCACCGCGCTGCCGATGGTCGTGACAATCCCCTCGCCGACACGGGCGATAATCGTCTCTTCGGTCGCCCCGCCGATAAGCCGTTCAATGTTGGCACGCACCGTCACCCGCGCCTTGGCCTTGAGCTGAATGCCGTCCTGGGCCACCGCATCCACCGTATCGCGTCCCTTTCGCGGATCGGGGCAGTCGATAACCTTGGGGTTGACGCTGGTCTGAACCGCTTCGAGAATATCCCGCCCGGCCAGGTCAATCGCCGTGGCCACCTGCCATGTCAAGGTAATATTGGCGCGGTCGGCGGCAATCAGCGCGCTGACCACATTCGGCACTCGCCCGCCGGCCAGATAATGGCTTTCAAGCTGTGCCGTCGTCACCTCCAGACCCGCTTTGGCCGCGGTAATGCGGCTGACGACAATCACGCGTGAGTTGACCTTACGCAGCGTCATCCCGATCAATTCCACAAACGACACCGGCGCCCCGGAAAACCGGGCCTGAAGCCACAGGTTCCCGTAGAACATGACCAGCATCACGAAGAATAGAAGAATCAGCCCCACGATGATAAACAGGCCGACCCTCACCACATTCGCAAGTAAAAATAACTCCAGCATTGTTGACTCCTTTCGAATAAAAAT
>SKKI01000266.1 GCA_007121565.1 Phycisphaerae bacterium | reverse complement strand
TCGCGATTGATCGTCGCCAGGGCGGTGGTGCCGGGAATATTGGCCTGCGGGCACACCAGCCGGGCCAGCGCGACGGCCTTATAGGTCATCAGCTCGTCGCCGGGGACCTGCTCGTCGGGGTGCAGGTCTTCGACGAGTTGGCCGCGGCCCAGCGGCGTGGCGGGGTTGGGAATATAAGGCCCCACGCCAATCATATCCAGGTCTAATTCCTTAAACTTCAGGATGTCGCGGGCCAGCGTGCGGTAGCTTTGGCCCGGAATGCCGATCATCACGCCGCTGCCGACCTCATAGCCCAACCGGCGCAACTGCCGCAGCGTATCAAAGCGGTCATCAGTTTGCCCCGGGCGCGGCGGATGAATGCGCTTGTATAATTCAGTGTCGGATGTCTCAAAACGCAGCAGATAACGGTCAGCCCCGGCCTTGCGCCAGGCGATCAGGTCGGCCATCGGCCGCTCGCCCAGGCTCAGCGTCACCGCCAGCGGAAGCTCGGATTTGATGCTGCCAATCAGCGCCGCGATCCGCTCGGTCGTCAGGCCGTCATCTTCGCCGGCCTGCATCACAACCGTGCCGTAGCCAAAGGCGTGGGCCTGGCGGGCGCAGTCAAGAATTTCGGCATCCGTCATCCGGTAGCGCTGCAGGTCTGTGTGTGTGACCGCCAGCCCGCAGTAGCCGCACCGGCGGACGCAGTAGTTGGAGATTTCGATCAGCCCCCGCAGATGCACCGCATCGCCGACGTGCCGGCGGCGCGTCGTGTCGGCTGCGGCCCACAGCGGCTCCAGTTCAGACGGGTCGCTCAGGCCAAGCCAGTGTTCAACCTGATCGATGGTGTCGATTTCAAGATGTTCGGTCGGTTTATTCATCGGTTATGGTATTGTATACCCCCACGGATTCACTATACCTCCGCAGCCGCCGAAAATCCAATCTTTTCTGTCATCTTGCATTTCAGACGGCAACCCACTAAAATACGCCCGCAGGGCAAAATGTTTATTTAAAGTAGCAGGGGCTTGGCAGCCCGTGAACACGGCCAAGATGGCCGTGCTAGAAATACAAATTCCTATGCGATTGAATTAAGGATATTACTATGACAGAACACAACGGCCAGGCCGGTGCCGAGACCGAACGGCTGGACTTTGTGCGGCAGATTGTCGCCGATGACTGTAAGAGCGGCAAATGGGACGGGCGCGTCCATACGCGCTTTCCCCCCGAGCCCAACGGCTATCTGCACATCGGCCACGCCAAGAGTATCTGCCTGAACTTCGGCATTGCCGCCCAGTTCGGCGGAAAATGCAATCTGCGCTTTGACGACACCAACCCCTGCAAGGAAGAGCAGGAATATGTCGATTCCATCATCCACGATGTCCGCTGGCTCGGCTGGGACTGGGAGGATCGGCTGTATTTTGCCTCGGACTATTTCGAGCAGATGTATCAGTGGGCCGTGGAATTGATCCAAAAGGGCAAGGCCTTTGTCTGCGATCTGACCGCTGAACAGACCCGCCGTCATCGCGGCACGCTGACCGAACCGGGCACCGAAAGCCCCTATCGCGACCGCAGCATCGAGGAAAACCTCGATTTGTTTGCGCGGATGCGGGCCGGAGACTTTCCCGATGGGGCGCGCACGCTGCGGGCAAAAATAGACATGTCGCATCCTAATATCAACATGCGCGACCCAGTGATATACCGCATCCTGCACGCGGCTCACCACCGCACCGGCGATACGTGGTGCATTTATCCGATGTATGACTGGGCCCACGGGCTGGAGGACTCCATCGAGGGCATTACCCACTCGATCTGCACGCTGGAGTTTGAAAATCACCGGCCGCTGTACGACTGGTTTCTCGACGCGCTGGCGGTTCACCACCCGCAGCAGATCGAGTTTGCCCGGCTGAATCTGACCTATACCCTGATGAGCAAGCGCAAGCTGCTGCGGCTGGTGCAGGACAAATACGTCAGCGGCTGGGACGATCCGCGGATGCCGACGCTGGGCGGCCTGCGGCGGCGCGGTTTTTCGCCCGATTCTATCCGAAAATTCTGCAAGGTCATCGGCGTCAACAAATTCAACAGCACCATCGATTACGCCCTTCTGGAGCACTGCGTCCGCGAAGATCTGAATCGCACCTCGCCGCGGGTGATGGCGGTGCTGCGACCGCTCAAGGTGGTGCTGAGCAACTATCCTGACGGACAGGTCGAATGGCTCGAGGCGATCAACAATCCCGAGGACCCGGCCGCCGGAACACGTAAGGTGCCGTTTTCAAAGGTGTTATACATCGAACAGGACGACTTTATGGAAGATGCGCCCAAGAAGTTTTTCCGTCTGGCTCCGGGGCGCGAAGTGCGGCTGCGGTATGCCTACTTCATCCGGTGCGACGAGGTGGTCAAGGACGCCGATGGGACGATCATCGAGCTGCGATGCTCCTATGACCCCGCCACACGCGGCGGCGATGCCCCGGACGGGCGCAAGGTCAAGGCCACACTGCACTGGGTGGCCGCCGAGCAGGCGCTGGACGCCGAGGTGCGCCTCTACGAGCACCTGTTCACCAAAGAAGACCCCGAACAGACAGAAGATGGGCAGGATTTCACTGCCAACATCAACCCCGACTCGCTGCAAATCCTGACCGGCTGCAAGGTTGAGCCGTCGCTGAAAGACACCGAACCCCTGCAGCGCTGCCAGTTTGAGCGGCTGGGCTATTTCTGCGCCGATCCGGACAGCACGGCCGGCAAACTGGTCTTCAACCGCACCGTTACGCTCAAAGACACATGGGCCAAGTTGCAAAAGAAACAAAAAAAATGAGTTTTTTTGTCAGAAAAACCGTTTTTTCAATGCTGAAAAATGGGTTTTTAAAAAATTTCTGAAAAAATTAAAGAATTTTGTTGGCAAACGCCGATAGGCAGGGTATACTTTACAGTGTAATAATTGCTCTTTTTCTTCTTATACACTCTATGTAACCATAGAGAAACTGGGATGTAGATTTATACTGATGATATATTAAATATTTCAATTTGCATCTCAGCAAGGCCGGATATTCTCGAATCCGGCCTTTTTTATGCGCGGGCAAAATCAAGCAAATAGAGGGGTTTTTTTGGCAGGAAATCGGTGTTCATTCCTCCGGCTACACCGTTTTCGGAGTATCTTGTCGCCCTCCGGACGCTTGCTGGGCCTCGATCTCACGGGTTACGGGTTGGCAGGTTCGGCCTCTTCGGTCGCTTCCTGGACGGCCTGGCGCTGCTGCTCAAGCTGCTCGAGTGCTTGCTTGGCTTGTAGGGCGGCTTTTTCGGCTTCCTGGGCGGCCTGGGCGGCTTGCTCTTGCGCCTGGCGGGCCTCTGCGTCGGCGGCGTCTTTGGTCTGCTGCAAGGCGTCGATGCGCTGGCGTTTGGCCTCGCTCAGTTCCTCGGCCTCTTCGGCGGCTTGTTGGGCTTGTTGGGCTTTCCGGGCGGCCTGGTCGGCTTTCTGGCGCAACCGCTGGGCTTCCTGTCGCAGCTCTTGAGCTTTTCCTGCAATCCTGTCGGCTCGCCACTGCTCGAACTGTGCCCGCTGTCTGGCGCTTTCGCGATCCATCTCGGCCTCCACCCGCCGCAGTTCTGCCTCGGTGGCCTGTTCTTCAAGCTTCGAGGTGTACACCGTCGGCTCAAACGGCTCGGTCAGCATTTTTCGAAAGCTTAAATCCAGATCGGGGTCGGCGTATTTGCCTCTGATATCCTGAACTATTTCTCGATGGTCCTGGCCGCCGCCGGAGATGCTGGGGGTCAGAACAAAAATGATTTCCGTGCCTTTTTCTTCAAAATCCTTGCTCGAAAACAGCGGGCCCAGAAGCGGCAGATCTTTGAAAAACGGGATGCCCCGGATGACCGAGCGTTTTTCACTCTTTCGCATCCCGCCGATAATCAGGCTTTCACCGGGCATAATCCGGTTCTCGGCCGCGTTAATCGACCGCTCGGTGATAATCGGCCGCTGGATGACCCCTTCCGGCTGGGAGCGCGAGCCGATCTTGATATCGGTCACCAATCCGATCGAGCCGTCGGC
>SKKI01000055.1 GCA_007121565.1 Phycisphaerae bacterium | reverse complement strand
TCACGACCAGGCCGCCGGAGCCGATCATCGCCCCGATATTTTTGACGGACTCGAAATCCAGCGGCAAATCGAGATATTCAGCCGTCAGACAGCCGCCGGACGGGCCGCCGATCTGAACGGCTTTAAAGCCGTCGGGATCCGGGTTGCCGAGTTTGTCGGTCACGCCGCCGCCGATTTCAAAAATGATCTCACGCAGGGTCGTGCCGAACGGCACTTCAATCAGGCCGGTATTGGCAACGTGGCCGGTCAGGGCAAACGTCTTGGTGCCCGGCGAGCCGTCAGTGCCCATCGTGCGATAATGGCTGCTGCCCTCGGCGATAATCAGCGGCACCGTGGCCAGCGTTTCGACGTTATTGATGACCGTCGGTTTGCCCCACAGGCCCGATTGAGCCGGAAACGGGGGCTTGGGTCGCGGCATCCCGCGAAGCCCTTCGATGGAGGCCATCAGGGCGGTCTCTTCACCGCAGACAAATGCCCCGGCGCCTTCCATAACGAATAGTTTGAAGGAAAACCCTGTGCCGAACAGATTCTCGCCCAGCAGGCCGGCTGCCTGGGCATCTTCGACGGCCTTGCGGACGCGCTGCACGGCCAACGGATACTCGGCCCGAACATACACATACCCTTCATCGGCGCCGATGGCACGGGCGGCGATCATCATCCCTTCGATGACGCGGTGCGGGTTGCCTTCCATCAGACTGCGATCCATAAACGCGCCGGGGTCGCCCTCGTCGCCGTTGCAGATGACATACTTTTTGTCGGCCGCTTCGGCCAGCGTCAACTGCCATTTTTTGCCCGTCGGAAAGCCGCCGCCGCCGCGTCCGCGCAGTCCGGCGACAAGAACCTCTTCGCAGACCTGCTGCGGGGTCATCTCCACAAACGCCTTGGCCGCGGCCGCATACCCCCCGCGCCCAATGTATTCGGCGATATCTTCCGGGTTCAATACCCCGCAGTCGCCGATGACGTGGCGGTTCTGACGTTTGTAAAACGGTATTTCGTTTTGCTCGGCGATGCACCGTCCGTCGGTCGGATGTTTGTAGAGCAATCGCTGGACGGGGGCGGAGCCGATCAGGGTCTGCTCGACGATGTCCGGCACGTCTTTGGGGCGCACATGACACAGCAGCAAACCTTCCGGCTCAATCGTCACCAGCGGCCCGGCCTGACAAAAGCCCTGGCAGCCGCTTTTGGAGACATACACGTCGGTGTCTTTTTCCTCGCGCAGTTCAAGGATGACATCGAGCTGTTTGGCCCCGATCGCCTCGGCCAGCGCCTCATAGACCTCGAGCGCCCCGTTTGCAACGCAGCCGGTTCCGGCACAGACGATCACACGTCGTTTAATGCGCGCGATTTTGGCGTTGAAGTCGTCTTTTATAGCGTTCAGATTCATTTTTTGCGTCAGCATCAGTTCTTCTCCTGTGCGGCGATGGCATCGATCAGTTCTTCGGCCTTTTCAGGCGTGACCTGCCCATAGACTTTTTCGTTAATCGTCACGACCGGCGCCAGTCCGCACGCTCCCAGGCATGAGACCGCCTCGACGGTAAAGAGCATATCTTCGGTGGTTATTTTTTCCGATGAGAGATTCAGCTTGCTAAGCAGCCGCTCTTTAATCAGCCCCGATCCCTTAACGTGGCAGGCCGTACCGTCGCAGATATGCACAACGTACTTGCCTTTCGGCTCCAGCGAAAAGTTGGCGTAAAAGCTGGCCACGCCATACACCCTGGCCGGCGAAAGACCCAGGCCGGTGGCGATATAGGCCTGCACCTCTTCGGGCAGGTACCGATAGACCTTTTGGACTTCCTGAAGGATCGGGATCAGCTTGCTGGGGTCCCGCTGGTGCTTGTCAAGAATCTGACAGACCGTTTCAAATTTTCGTGCTGCTTTGCATTCCGGGCACATAGGTCACCTCACATGTCGTTAACGGGTTGTTCTTCGTATTGTCGGGGGGTGCGGGTTGCCGAGACCAACCGGCTTGAGAGCACCGCTAAACTGGCCGCCAGATCGACCTGCTCGACGATGATCGCGTCAGGCAGGGTCAGTTTGGTCGGCGTAAAATTCCAAATCGCCTTAATCCCGGCCGCAATCGCTGCATCGGCCGCATCCTGAGCTGCCTCGGGCGGAACCGTCAAAATCGCGATCGGCACACGCAGTCGCTCGACCAGCGAAGCGAATTTCGTCATATCCGTCACCCGCTTGCCGGCAATCACTTTTCCCACTTTCTCGGGATCGGTGTCAAACAGGGCAACGATCTTGAGCCCATGTTGACCAAAACCGCCGTAGCCGGCCAGCGCCCGCCCCAAGTTGCCGGCGCCGATGACAAAGGCCTCGCTGAGATTGTCCCAGCCCAGGAACCGTTCAATACCGCCAATCAGCTCGCGAACCGGGAAACCCAGCCGAGCCTGTCCGGTTATACCGATACTGGCCAGGTCTTTGCGCACCAGCACAGGATCAAGACCGAAAAAGTCAGATATCTTAGTACTGCTGACACAGTGGTCGCCCGCATCCAATGCCGCCCTTAACAAAGGCATATATTGCGGCAACCGCCGTATGGTCATATAAGACACGCCTTCCCGAGTAATCTCTTTCATTTCTATATTCCTATTTGATAATGCTGTATCGATATTCACTTATCGATAATACTATACGCAATAAAACAAATGATGTCAATAGTTTTTGTGAAATTTTTCTCAATAATTTAATATTTTTTTGTTTTGTTTTCTTTTACAGGTGAAATATTGTGAAATATGAACAATAAATTGTACGCATTGTGTTGTGGAAAAGTCTCGCGCGCACTCTTATTTTAGATTTGCGCCATCCTGAATTCTCTATCATACTTATGTAAAAAAGGACAGTAACCGTTCACCCGCCCACACCCCGTGAACGGTTACAGGTTTACTTGCGGAAACCTGCTCGTTCATTTTCTTTTCATTTTTCTCCAACCCTTCTGCCGCTGTCCCCTAAATTTGCGGGAGTGCCATTCGTGTCGGACCTTTGCTTGGTCGGACATATAAAAGACTGTGTTGTGCATCATAATTATGCCCGGGGGCAGGTGGTGGCCGGACGGACGTTTACTCAGCCGGGCGGATTTTGCGGACGGATTTCCGGAACGCAGACAAACGCTATCGAAAACTTCTGGGATGTGCAAACCAGCGGGCAACCCGACAGCGCCTGCGGTACCGGTCTGTACACCGAAGCAATGCAGTCAATGGTTTCTTATAACGATTGGGATTTTGAGGCTGCCTGGCGGATCTGCGAGGGCACCAATTACCCCCGGCTGCTGTGGGAACCAAGGCTGCCCGGCGATTTTGTATGCCCGGATGGGGTCGGGATCGAGGATCTGATGGTACTGGCCGATGCGTGGCTGCTGGCGGCCGCTGACCTGCCCGGCGATATCGCGCCCGATGGCGGCGACGGCGTTGTCAACTTGCTGGATTTTGCCGTGCTGGCCGAAAACTGGTTGATGGACACGGATTGATCTTCGCACGTACCACGTCGGCCCAACCTCCAAAAGTAGCACGGGCTTCCAGTCCGTGAACACGTCCAAGATGGCCGTGCTACAAATACAAATTCCTATGCGGTCAACAGAATATCGCCGAAGGGTCGAAAGTGATTTTCTGGAAATCAAGACCGACAAGGGCAAGATCGACTTCCACAGTCTGCGCCATGGTTTTACGATTTTTCTTGTCGAAAATGCAACGGACATAAAGACGGCACAGTTGAGGGGTCAAAATCAAACCTGCTGGAATAACGTAAAATGCAACGAAACCCCTGTTTCAAGGCATTCTACGCAACAGGCGGCGGTCGGATTCGAACCGACGAATAACGGTTTTGCAAACCGTCGCCTAAACAACACAAGTCCTTTAATTAAAGGAGCTTGTGGTAATTTCAAGAACTCATACACCGAAAAAAACACCGAATCGAGTCAAATCCCCTCAGACGTACATCGCCTGGCAGCAGTTTGGGACGATCTGCCCAATAACATCCGGCGGGCAATCATGGCCTTGATTGGGAGCACGGAAGATTGACGACTGC